>DATDCR010000565.1:0-14798 GCA_036524215.1 Burkholderiales bacterium | reverse complement strand
TCGAGCGAGCGCCACACCGGCGCCTTTGCCGAGGGAAGCGCGCTCAGCACGGTGCCCGAGCTGAAGCCGCTCGACCCGCAGCCGGTGAAGACCATCCGCCTCGACACGACGCACAAGATCATCGAGATCGCGCCGGGGGTGAAATTCAGCGCCTGGACCTTCGGCGACCAGGTGCCGGGGCCGACGGTGCGCGCCAAGGTCGGCGACAAGATCCGCTTCTCGATGACCAACCGCTCGGACGAGCCGGTGCCCGGCGTGCGCATCACCGAGGCGCCGATGATGCACTCGATGGATTTCCACGCCGCGATGGTCTCGCCGCAGGACAAGTACCGCTCGATCGCGCCCGGGCAGACGATCGAGTTCGAGTTCACGCTGAACTACCCGGGCATCTTCATGTACCACTGCGGCACGCCGATGGTGCTCGAGCACATCGGCTCCGGCATGTACGGCGCGGTGGTGGTCGAGCCGAAGGCGGGCTATCCGACCAAGGCGAACCGCGAGTACGTCGTCATCCAGAGCGAGTTCTACGTCAAGCCCGATCCGCAGAAGCGCAAGGTCGACGGCGTGCCGCTCTACGTGCTCGACGGCGATCGCCTGCGCTCGGCGCAGCCGAACTACACCGTCTTCAACGGCGTGCACAACGGCATGGTGACCAATCCGCTCACCGCGCTGCCGGGCGAGCGGGTGCGCCTGTTCCTGTTGAACGTCGGCCCGAGCAAGACCTCGAGCTTCCACGTCGTCGGCACGATCTTCGACCGCGTCTGGTTCGAGGGCAACCCGGAGAACCAGTTCCGCGGCATGCAGACCGTGCTGCTGGGCTCCTCGAACAGCGCGATCGTCGAATTCAGCATTCCGGAGAAGGGTTCCTATGTGATGGTCGATCACCACTTCGCCAATGCCTCGCAGGGCGCGATCGGCCTCATCAACGCCGACATGAAAGGGGCCAATGCGGCCGATAGCGAGCACCACAACATCGGCCCCTCCGCCGTGCCGAGCGATCCGGAAGCCCTCAAGGGCAAGACCGACTTCGAGTCGAAGTGCCTCGCCTGCCACTCGATGACCGGCGGCGAAGGCAAGAAGATGGGCCCGGACCTCGGCGGCGTCACCAAGCGCCACAAGGACGACTGGCTCACGAGATGGCTCAAGTCGCCCGAGACGATGCTGAAAAGCGATGCCACCGCCAAGGCGCTGCTCGACAAGTACAAGGTGCCGATGCCGAACCAGAACCTCTCCGACCAGGAGGTGAGGCAGTACCTGAAGTGGTTCCACTTCTTCGACCAGGCGTCGCCGGCGGTCGAGCACACGCACGAGCATCTGGAGGGCAAGCCGCACGACGAGCGCGACCAGCCGGCGCCGGCAAAGAAATGAAATCCGCGCTCGTCCTCGTTCTCTCGATCTTCATGCTCGATGCGTTGGCCTGCGGCGTCTGCATCGACGACAAGGTCGCGGCCTGCTACGACCACGCCGTAGTGACGCAGGCGCACGCGCAGGGACACGAAGTGGCGTTTTTCGCCGTGCAGGGGCCGTTGCCCGCGAACGCCGAATCGAAAGCGAAACTCGAAAAAGCGCTCCAGGCGACGGCGGGCGTCTTACGCGGAACGGGGCGCGTGTCGGTCGAGAACGGCGCGCTCTCCTTCGCCTACGACCCGAAGCGCACGAATGCCCTCGTCACGGCGCAGCGGATCGAGAAGCGGCTCGCCGAGCCGTCGCTCAGCCTCGCCCTCCTGCGGGTGATGAACTAAGTAGAGCATTGACTTGGATCAAGTCGGGCGGGCCGTCCTGTCGGCAAGGTAGACGCGCGCGCACTGCCGGAGGAGGGCGCCAGCGTTGCATTCCTTCTTGAGCAGCCTGATCGGCATCGGCTTCCACGGCCTCGCCTACGGCATGATCCTGTACGCGATCTCGGTCGGGCTGTCGATCACCATGGGCCTGATGGGGTTCGTCAACCTCGCGCACGGGGTGTTCGCGATGGCGGGCGGCTACCTGATGGTCACGGCGACCATGAGCCTGGGCTGGCCGTGGGCGGCTGCGCTGCCCGTCGCCTGCGTCAGCGTCGCGGTGGCGAGCGTCGTGCTCGAGCGCGTGCTCTACGCGCCGCTCTACCGCGCGGGCGAGCTCGAGCAGGTCCTCTTCACGATCGGCCTGATCTTCGTCGCGGTCGCGCTCGCGCGGCTCGCCTACGGGCCGCTGCCGCTCTCGGCGCCGCTGCCGGGGTACCTGAAGGGCTCGGTCGAGATCGGCGAGCGCACCTTCCCGATCTACCGCGCGGCGGTGATCGTGGCGAGCGCGCTGCTGGTCGCGGTGCTCTGGATCGGGCTTGAGCGCACGCGCTGGGGCGCGATGGTGCGCGCGGCCGTCGACAACGGGCCGATGGCCGAATCGCTGGGCATCGACACGAGCCGGCTCTTCACCGTCACCTTCGCGGTGGGCAGCGCGCTCGCTGCCCTCGGCGGCGCGCTCGGCGCCGACCTGATCGCGCTCACGCCGACCTATCCGTTCGAGCAGCTCGTCTACTTCCTCATCGTGGTGGCCGTCGGCGGCATGGGCACGCTGCGCGGCCCCTTCCTCGGCGCGCTGCTGATCGGCGTCGGCGACACGGCATGCAAGTACTGGATGCCGCAGTTCGGCGCCTTCTTCATCTACGCCGCCACGATGCTGCTGCTGCTGTGGCGGCCGCGCGGCCTGCTCGGGCAGGCGGCATGAGCGGCGCCTCGGGCGCCGTCATCGGCTATGCGGCTTCGCCGCGGCTGCGGCCGCTCGAGCTCGCGCCCTGGGCGGCGGCGGCGGCGGTGTACTGGCTCGCGCCGAGCTACCTGCCGCTCGGCGCCTACATCCTGATCATCATCCTGCTCGTGCTGTCGCTCGACCTGATCGTCGGCTACGCCGGCATCGTGACGCTCGGGCACGCGGCGTATTTCGGCATCGGCGCCTATGTCGCCGGCATCCTCGCGGTGCGCTACAGCGGCGATCCGCTGCTCGGCCTCGCGGCCGCGGGCGCGGCGGCGGCGCTCTTCGGCCTGGCGACCGGAGCGGTGCTGCTTCGCACCGAGGGCCTCGCACTGCTCATGCTGACTCTCGCGGTGGTGTCGATCGTCTTCGAGGTCGCGAACAAGTGGACCGAGGTCACCGGCGGCGCCGACGGCCTGCCCAACGTGCGCATCGCGCCGCTGCTCGGCCGCTTCGCCTTCGACATGTACGGGCGCACCGCCTTTCTTTACTGTCTCGGGGTGCTCGCCGCCGCCTGGTGGCTGGTGCGCACGCTGGTCGCCTCGCCGTTCGGCTGCGCGCTGGTCGGCTCGCGCGAAAGCGACGCGCGCATGCACGCCATCGGCGCGCCGGTGTACCGCCGGCGCCTGCGTGCCTTCACCATCTCGGCCGCGCTCGCCGGCATGGCGGGCGCCCTCCTCACGCAGACCACGCAGTTCGTCGGCCTCTCGGCGGTGAGCTTCGAGCTCTCCGGCGAGATCCTCGTCATGCTGGTGCTGGGCGGCGCGCGGCGCATGTACGGCGCCTTCGTCGGCCCGCTGGTCTACATCGCGGCGCGCGACTACCTCGCCAAGCAGTCGCCCGAGTACTGGATGCTCGGCATCGGCGTGCTGCTGATCCTGGTCGTCATGTTCGCCCGCGGCGGCATCCTCGGGCTCCTCGACAGCGCGCTCGAGCGCCTGCGCGGCCTGCGCCGATGAGCGACGCCGCGCTCGAAACCCGCGGCCTGTGCAAGAGCTTCGGCGCGCTGCGCGTCGCCGAGAACATCGACTTTCGCCTCGCCGCGGGCGCGCGCCACGCGCTGATCGGGCCGAACGGCGCCGGCAAGACGACCTTCGTCAACATGCTCACCGGACGGGTGCGGCCTTCCTCCGGCGCGATCCTCCTCGGCGGCGAGGAGATCACCGGGCTCGCCCAGGCGGCGCGCGTGCAGCGCGGCCTGGGGCGCACCTTCCAGATCAACACGCTCTGCGGCGAGCTCTCGGTGCTCGACAACGTCGCGCTCGCCGTCGCCGAGCGCCAGGGCGTCGCCGGCCGCATGTGGCGCCCGGCGAGCGCCTATCGCGCGGTGCGCGAGGAGGCGATGGCGATGCTCGAGAGCCTCGATCTTGCCGGCGATGCCCGCAGCCGCGCGCTCGACCTGCCCTACGGCAAGCAGCGCCTGGTCGAGATCGCCATCGCGCTCGGCCTGCGCCCCAAGGTGCTGCTGCTCGACGAGCCCGCCGCGGGCGTGCCCTCGCTCGAGTCGGCGCGCATGCTCGAGGTGCTCGCGGGTCTGCCCGCCGAGGTCGCGATCCTCATCATCGAGCACGACATGGAGCTCGTGTTCCGCTTCGCGAGCCGGATCACCGTGCTGGTGCGCGGCGTCGTGCTGTGCGAGGGCGCGCCAGCCGAGATCGCCGCCGACCCGAAGGTGCAGGAGGTCTATCTCGGAGGCAACGGTGCCTGAAGGGCTCGAGGTCGCCGGCCTGCGGGCGGGCTATGGGCGTACGCAGGTGCTGGAGGACGTCGCCCTCACGCTGCCCGAGCGCGGCTCGCTCGCCGTGCTGGGGCGCAACGGCGTCGGCAAGACGACGCTGCTCGCGACCCTCATGGGCCGCACCGCCTGCTACGCGGGGCGCATCCGCTACCGCGGCCTGCCGATCGAGCGCCTGCCGGTGCACGCGCGCAGCCGCCTCGGCCTCGGCTACGTGCCGCAGACGCGCGAGATCTTCCCGTCGCTCTCGGTGGCCGAGAACCTGACCGTCGCGGCGCGCCCGGGGCGCTGGACGGCCGAGCGCGTGTACGAGCTCTTTCCGCGGCTCGCCGAGCGGCGCTCCGCCACCGGCCGGCAGCTTTCGGGCGGCGAGCTGCAGATGCTGGCGATCGGCCGCGCGCTCACCGGCAACCCGACGCTGCTCCTCATGGACGAGCCGCTCGAAGGCCTCGCGCCGGTGATCGTCAAGACGCTGCTCGCCGCGATCCGGCGCCTGATCCGCGAGGAGTCCTTCGCGGTGATCCTGGTCGAGCAGCACGCCAGGGTCGCCCTCGAGGTCACCGAGCGCGCGCTTGTCCTCAGCCGCGGCCGCGTCATCCACAGCGGCCCGAGCGCAGAACTGGCCGCCGACCCGCAGCGCCTCGCCGCGCTGGTGCTCACCGGATGAAGCGTGGTTTTGACTTGAGTCAAACGATCGCCGCGCCAGCCGGAGGATTCTGTGCCTTCGGGTCCAAAGAGAGGAGACCGCGCATGTTACGCAGCAAAGCAGCCGCCGGCTGGATTGCGGGCTTGGCGCTCGGCTTAGCCACCGGCCTCGCCGCCGGCCAGACCGTCAAGATCGGCATCATCAGCACTTACTCGGGGCCGACCGCCGCGCAGGGCGACCAGCTCGACAAGGGCTTCAAGCTCTACCTGAAGCTGCGCGGCCACATGCTGCCGCCGGGGGTCAAGGTCGAGCCGATCTTCCGCGACGACACCGGCGCCAACCCGGAGAGCGCCAAGCGCCTCGCGCAGGAGCTGATCGTGCGCGACAAGGTCCAGTTCCTGACCGGCGTGGTGTGGACGCCGAACGCCGCAGCGATCGCGCCGCTCACCGCCGAGGCGAAAGTGCCCTTCGTCAGCTCGAACGCCGCCGGCGTCAACATCCCCTACAGCTCGCCGTATTTCGCGCGCGTGTCGTTCACCTTGTGGCAGTCGGCCTATCCCCTCGGCAAGTGGGCGGCGAAGAAGTACCAGCGCGTGTACACCGTGGTGAGCGATTTCGCGCCCGGACACGAGGCCGAGGAGGGGTTCATCCGCGGCTTCAAGGAAGGCGGCGGAGAAATCGTCGGCAGCGTGCGGGTGCCGCTCGCGAACCTCGACTTCGCGCCGTACATGCAGCGCGCGCGCGATGCGAAACCGCAGGCGGTGTTCGCGTTCAACCCCGCCGGCAAGCAGGCGACCGCTTCGATGAAGGCCTACGGCGACCTGGGCCTCGAGAAGGCGGGCATCAAGTACATCGGCACGGGCGACATCACCACCGACGAGGAACTGCAGGGCATGGGAGACGTGGCGCTCGGCGTGATGACTGTGCACCACTACTCGGCGGCCGCCCAGCGGCCCGCCAACAAGGCCTTCGTCGCGGCCTACCAGAAGGAGTACGGCGCGAAGCTCTTCCCGGGCTTCATGGCGGTCGGCGCCTGGGACTCGATGGAGATGATCTTCACGGCGATCCGCGAGCAGGGGGGCAAGATCGACCCCGACAAGACGATGGAGATCTTCAAGCGCTACCGCACCGACGAGAGCCCGCGCGGCAAGCTTGCCATCGATCCCGAGTGGCGCGACGTGGTGCAAGACGAGTACCTTCGCGAGGTGCGGCGGGTCGGCGGCGTGCTGCAGAACGTCGAGCTCGAGAAAGTCGCCGACATGATCAAGGACCCGTTCAAGCAGTTCAATCCGAGGAAGCCGTAGGCCTCGTCTCTCCGGGCGGGACGGACCCCGCCCGGACGCTGCTCGGCAATTCGTGGATCGACGGCGCGCACGCCGTGCGCCTTTGATACAGATCAAATAAGCGCGGACGGCGGCCGCTAACGTGGCTGCGAGGAATCGTAATTGACCCAGCGCATCACCCTCGCAGTCAACGGCCGCAGCCGCGACGATGTCGTCGACGACGCGCTGCTCCTGGTCGACTATCTGCGCGATCGCCTCGGCCTCACCGGCACCAAGCGCGGCTGCGATGGCGGCGAATGCGGCGCCTGCACCGTGCTGGTCGACGGCGAGCCGCGCCTTTCCTGCCTCACGCTCGCCGCTTCCTGCGAGGGGCGCAGCGTCGAGACGATCGAGGCGCAGCAGAAGGAAGGCCGGCTCTCGGCCCTGCAGCGCGCCTTCCACGAGCTGCTCGGCGCGCAGTGCGGCTATTGCACGCCCGGCATGGTGATGGCCGCCGAAGCCCTGCTGCGGCGCGATCCGCGGCCGAGCGAGGCGCAGATCCGCGAGGCGCTTTCCGGCAACCTGTGCCGCTGCACCGGCTATGTCAAGATCATCGAGGCGGTGAAGGCCGCGGCGTCTGCATGAAGCTCGCGGGTAGAGGCACGCCGCTCGTCGACGGCGTCGAAAAGGTGAGCGGGCGGGCGCGCTTCACGGCCGACCTCGTCGTGCCGGGCATGCTGGCGGGCGAGATCCTGCGCAGCCCGCACGCGCATGCCCAGATCGTGCGCATCGATACGAGCCGCGCGCGCGCGCTGCCTGGCGTGCGCGCCGTCCTTACCGGCGAGGACTGCAACGTGCCGTACGGCGTCCTGCCGATCGCGCAGAACGAATATCCGCTAGCGCGCGAGCGCGTGCGCTTCTGGGGCGAGCCGGTCGCCGCCGTGGCGGCCGACGACGAGAAGACGGCGCGCGCGGCGCTGGCGTTGATCCAGGTCGAGTACCGGACGCTGCCGGCCTACTTCAGCGCGCAGGAAGCGCTCAAGCCGGATGCAGTGCTTCTGCACGACGACAAGAAGGGCAACATCGAGCGCGAGGTGAGCCACGACTTCGGCGACCTGGAGGCGGGCTTCAAGGCCGCCGACCTGGTGCGCGAGGCCGAGTTCCACTATGCGGAAGTCACTCACGCGCAGATGGAGCCGGATGCGGCGCTGGCCGAATACGACCCGGTACGCAACCGTCTCACGCTGCAGTCGGTGACCCAGGTGCCTTACTACGTGCACCTCACGCTCGCGCAATGCCTCGGCATGCAGCCGGCCGACATCCGCATCATCAAGCCCTACGTCGGCGGCGGCTTCGGCCATCGCACCGAGTGCCTGAACATCGAGATCATCGCGGCGCTGCTCGCCCGGGCGGCGCGCGGCGCGGTGCGCGTCGAGCTCTCGCGCGAGCAGACCTTCGTGCTGCATCACGGTCGCCCGGAGACCGACGTGCGGCTGAAGATCGGCCTGAAGAAGAACGGCGAGATCACGGCCGTCGACGCGCACTGCATCCAGCGCGGCGGCGCTTACGCGAGCTACGGCATCATCACCATCCTCTATGCGGGCGCGCTCCTGCACGCGCTCTACCGCGTGCCCGCGGCGCGCTACCGCGGCCTGCGCGTGTATTCGAATACGCCGCCTTGCGGCCCGCAGCGCGGCCACGGCTCGGTCGACATGCGCCATGCCTTCGAGTCGCTGCTCGAATCGATGGGCAAGGAGCTGGGGCTCGATTCCTTCGCGCTGCGCCGCGCCAACCTCATCTCGCCGCCGTACCGCACGGTGAACGACCTGCAGGTGAATTCCTGCGGCCTGCCCGAATGCCTGGACAAGGTGGAGCAGGCCTCGCGCTGGAAGGAGCGGCGCGGCAAGCTCGGCCGCGGCCGCGGCCTGGGCATGGCGTGCTCGCACTACGTCTCCGGCGCCGCGAAGACCGTGCACTGGACGGGCGAGCCGGCGGCGACCATCAACCTGCGCCTGGATTTCGATGGCAGCGTGACCCTCCTCACGGGGGCCGCCGACATCGGCCAGGGATCTTCGACGCTGCTCGCCATGGTGGTGGCCGAAGTGCTCGAGATCGGGCTCGAGCGCATTCGCGTGGTCGCCGGCGACAGCGCGCTCACGCCGAAGGACAACGGCGCCTTCTCTTCGCGCATCTCGCTCATGGCCGGCAACGCGGCGCTGCAGGCGGCGCAGGCCCTGAAGCAGCAGCTGAAGGCCGACGTTTCCTGGGACGAGGCGGTGCGCGATGCGCTCGCCAAGGGCGGCCCGATCACGACGCGCGGCACGTTCTACGTGCCTCCCGAGCTGCAGGGCGGCAAGTTCCGCGGCGGCGCGGTCGGTCCGAGCCCGGCGTACTCGTATGCCGCGCAGGTGGTCGAGGTCGCCGTCGACGAGGAGACCGGCGAAGTGAAGGTCGAGAAGGTGTGGGTGGCGCACGATTGCGGGTTCGCCATCAACCCCCTGGCCGTCGAAGGGCAGATCCACGGCGCGGTCTGGATGGGCATGGGCCAGGCGCTCGGCGAAGCCACGCGCTACGACGCGCCGCACGGTCTGCCGGCGAACGCGAACTTCCTCGACTACCGCTTTCCGACCATGGCGGAGTCGCCGCCGATCGAGGCTTATATCGTCGAGGCGCGCGATCCCGTCGGCCCGTTCGGCGCCAAGGAGGCGAGCGAAGCTTCGCTCGCCGGCTTCCTGCCGGCGCTGACGGCCGCCATCGAGGAAGCCGTCGGCGTGCGGCTGCAGGACCTGCCGGCCACGCCGGAACGGATCCTTGCCGAGCTCAACAAGCCGAAGGCGAAGGCGCGTGCGACTGCCTGACTTCACGCTCGCCCGTCCACGTTCGCTCGCCGAAGCGACCGAGCTCGCCAACGATCCGCGCGCGCGCATCATCGCCGGCGGCACCGACCTCGTGCCCAACCTGCGGCGCGGCCTCGAGGCGCCGCGCACCGTGGTTTCGCTCGAGCGCCTGCCCGAGCTGCGCAAGATCGAGCCTTATGAAGGCGGCTTGCGCATCGGCGCGTGCGTCCCGCTTGCCAGGATCCTCGAGCAGGCGCAGCTGCCGGCGGCATTGCGGGAGGCGGCCCAATCGGTCGGCGCTCCCGGCCACCGCAACGCGGGAACCATCGGCGGCAACCTGTGCCTCGACACGCGCTGCCTGTACTACAACCAGAGCGCCGAATGGCGCGCGTCGCACGGCTATTGCCTGAAGCGCGGCGGCGACATCTGCCACGTCGCGCCGAAGGGCAAGGTCTGCCGCGCCGCCTTCAGCGGCGACCTCGCGCCGGCGCTCCTTGCGCTCGACGCCAGGGTGGAGATCGCCGGTCCGAAGAACGCGCTCGGCGTGAAGCCGCTGCAGGACATCTACCGCGACGACGGCGCGCATGCGCTGACGCTCGCGCCGGGCGAGATCGTTGCCGCCATCCTGGTGCCCTCGGCGAACCTTCGCTCGGGCTACGCCAAGGCGCGCAGCCGCGGCGCGATCGACTTTCCGCTCGCCGGCGTGGCCATGGCGCTCGCGCTAAGCCGGGACAAGGTGAAGACGCTGCGCGTCGCCCTGACCGGCACCAATTCATGCCCGATCCTGCTAAAAGGCACCGAGGAGCTCGTCGGCCGTGCCGCCGATGACGCGCTCGGCAGCGCGATCAGCAAGCTCGTGCAGAAGCAGGCGAAGCCGCTGCGCACCACGATCGGCGCGGCCGACTACCGGCGGCAGGTGGCCGCCGTCCTCGCGCGGCGGCTGCTCGCGCGACTTACCCATGGAGACAAGCAATGAGATTCGACGGCAAGATTGCAGTGGTCACCGGCGCCGCCTCCGGCATCGGCCGCGCCACGGCCGAGGCGTTTGCGCTCGCCGGGGCGAAGGTCGTGCTCGGCGACATCAACGACGAGGGCGGCCAGACCGTCGCCGGCGGCTTGCAGGCGCGCGGGGCGGATGCCGAGTTCATCCGGGTCGACCTGACGGACCCGGGCTCGGTGGAAGCGTTCCGCGACGGCGCGCTGAAGAAATACGGAAAAGTCGACATCGTGGCGAGCGTCGCCGGCTGGGGCAAGACCGAGGCCTTCGTCAAGAACACGCCCGAGTTCTGGAAGAAGCTGATCGACCTCAACCTGGTCGGCACGATCATGGTGACGCGCGCGTTCCTCGACCAGATGATGGAGAGAAACAGCGGCAAGATCATCACGGTGGCGAGCGACGCGGGGCGCGTCGGCAGCCTGGGCGAGACCGTATACTCCGGCGCGAAAGGCGGCGTGATCGCCTTTTCGAAAGGCCTCGCGCGCGAGATGGCGCGCTACAACATCACCGTCAACTGCGTCTGCCCCGGCCCGACCGATACGCCGCTGATGGCCGCGGTGCCGGACAAGATCAAGGAAGCGTTCAGCCGCGTGACGCCGATGCATCGCCTGGCGAAGCCCTCCGAGGTCGCCGACGCGATCCTCTTCTTCGCCAGCAACCATTCCGATTTCGTGACCGGGCAGGTGCTCTCCGTGAGCGGCGGTCTGACCATGGCTGGATAAAGGAACAAAGGAACCGAGCATGTACAAGCTGAAAGCCGCCGACTGGCAGCCGAAACACTTCCAATGGAAGGTGCAGGACCGCGTCGCCACGGTGACGCTCAATCGCCCGGAGCGCAAGAACCCGCTCACCTTCGAGAGCTACGCCGAGCTGCGCGACACCTTCCATAACCTGACCTTCGCCGAGGACGTGCGCGCGGTGGTCTTCACCGGCGCCGGCGGCAACTTCTGCTCCGGCGGCGACGTGCACGAGATCATCGGGCCGCTAGTCGGCATGGAGATGCCGGACCTGATGCGCTTCACGCGCATGACCGGCGCGCTGGTGCGCGAGATGCGCAACTGCCCGCAGCCCGTCATCGCCGCGATCGACGGCATCTGCGCCGGGGCCGGCGCGATCATCGCCATGGCGAGCGATCTGCGCTACTGCACGCCGGAAGCGAAGACGGCGTTCCTCTTCACGCGCGTCGGCCTCGCCGGCTGCGACATGGGCGCCTGCTCGATCCTGCCGCGCATCATCGGCCAGGGCCGCGCCTCCGAGCTGCTCTACACCGGGCGCGCGATGAGCGCTGAGGAAGGAAAGGCCTGGGGCTTCTACAACGACGTCGTGCCCGCCGACAAGGTGCTCGCCAAGGCGCAGGACATGGCGAAATCGCTCGCCGACGGGCCGGCCTTCGCGCATTCGATGACCAAGAAGTGTCTGCACCAGGAATGGAACCAGTCGGTCGAGGAGGCGCTCGAGACCGAGGCCGAGGCGCAGGCGATCTGCATGCAGACGAAGGATTTCGAGCGCGCCTACCGCGCCTTCGTCGCGAAGCAGAAACCCCAGTTCCAAGGGGACTGAGCCGCGATGGCCGACGAGAGTTTCCTCGCTTGGCCATTCTTCGAAGAACGGCATCGGCGCCTCGCGCACGAGCTGGGCGCCTTTGCCAAGGACTTCGCGGCGTCGCACGACGAGCTCGACGCGGCCTGCCGCAAGACCGTCCGGCAGCTCGGCGACGCCGGGCTGCTCAAGCACTGCTGCGTGCCGGAGGAAGGCGGCCGCTTCGACGTGCGCAGCCTCGCCCTTTCGCGCGACACGTTCGCGCGCCGCGACGCGCTGCTCGATTTTTGCTTCGCGATGCAGGGGCTCGGCACCGGGCCGATCTCGCTTTTCGGAAACCAGAAGCAGCGCACGGCCTACCTGCCGCCCGTGATGCGCGGCGAGCACCTCGCCGCCTTTGCGCTCTCCGAGCCGCAGGCCGGCAGCGATCTCAACGCCATTGCGACGACGGCTCGGCGCGAGGGCGCCGACTGGGTGCTCGACGGCACGAAGACCTGGATTTCCAACGGCGGCATTGCGCATCACTACGTCGTCTTCGCGCGCGCGCCGGAAGGCCTGTCGGCCTTCATCGTCGATGCCGGCACGCCGGGGATCGAATTCACCAGGATCGAAACCATCGCGCCGCACCCGCTTGCGACCGTGCGTCTTAACGGCTGCCGCGTTCACGGCGAGGCGCTGCTAGGCGCCGCCGGGCAGGGCATGCGCATTGCGCTGGCGACGCTCGAAGTGTTTCGCACGACCGTCGGGGCGGCGGCGCTTGGACTTGCGCGCCGCGCGCTCGACGAGGCGCTCGCGCGCGTTCGCGAGAGGGAAATCTCGGGAAAGAAGCTCGCCGAATTCCAGCTCACGCAGGCGCGCCTCGCCGACATGGCGCTGGCGGTCGATGCCTCGGCGCTGCTCGTCTATCGCTCGGCCTGGGCGAAGGATGGAACCACGGGCCGCGTCACGCGCGAGGCGGCGATGGCGAAGCTTTATGCAACGGAGGCGGCGCAGCAGGTGATCGACTCGGCGGTGCAGCTCTTCGGCGGGGTCGGCGTGGTGCTCGGCAGCACGGTCGAGCGCCTGTACCGCGAGATCCGCGCGCTGCGCATCTACGAGGGCACGAGCGAGATCCAGAAGCTCGTGATCGCGAGCACGCTCATGAAGGGGGAAGTTTGAAATGAAACCCATCGATGGCTTCATGCTGGACGATGCGCGCGTCGCGCGCGAGCGCGAAAAGGGCGTATGGCCCGACCGCGTGGCGACCGACTACCTCGACCGCTGGGCGGCCGAGCGGCCGAACGGCCTGGCGGTGGTCAGCTGGCAGCTGGAAGACGAGAGCGAGACCCGCCTCGACTACCGCCAGCTCGCGCAGCACGTGGCGCGCACGGCGCGCGCGCTCGAGCGCAGCGGCGTGCGCCGCGGCGACGTCGTGTCGTTCCAGCTCCCCAACCGCTGGCAATTCGTCGCGCTGTACCTCGCCTGCGTGCGGCTGGGCGCGATCGCCAATCCGCTGATGCCGATCTTCAGGAGCCGCGAGCTTTCCTTCATGCTGAAGCAGGCCGAGGCGCGCGTGTTCGTCGTGCCGAAGAGCTTCCGCGGCTTCGATCACGAGAGCCTGGCGCGCGACCTCGCCGCCGGCATCCCGGGCATGCGCGTGCTCGTCTCGGGCGGCGACGGCGCCGAGTCGTTCGAAGGCCAGATCGAGACGGCCCACGACTGCCAGGCCTTCGAGCGCGGCGCGCGCCTGCGGCCGAACGACATCACGCAGCTCATGTACACGTCGGGCACGACGGGGGAATCGAAGGGCGTGCTGCACACCTCGAACACGCTGCTTTGCGCGGTGCGCTGCTACGCCGAGCACATGAGGATGGGCGCGAACGACGTGATCTTCATGCCTTCGCCGATCGCCCATCAGCTCGGCTTCTCCTACGGCATGCTGATGGCCCTGCAGCTCGGCATTCCGGTCGTGCTGACCGACATCTGGCGGCCGGCGCGCGCGGCGCAGCTCATCGAGGCGAACGGCGCCACGTTCACCTTCGCCGCGACGCCGTTCCTCGCCGACCTCGCCGCCATCGCCAAGGAGTCCGGCAAGAAGCTCGGGCGACTGCGCCTCTTTGCGAGCTCCGGTGCGCCGATCCCGCCGGCGGTGGCGGAAGCCGGCCGCCAGCACCTTGGGGTGGCCGTTGCCGCGAGCTGGGGCATGACCGAGTGCGACAGCGTCACCGTCACGCCGCCCGACGGCAGCCGCTCGACCGAGTCGGACGGCTGCGCGATCGGCAACGGCGAGGTGCGCGTCGTCGATGAGCAGGGCGACGAAGTGCCGCGCGGACAAAGCGGCACGCTGCAGGTGCGCGGCTCGTCGCTCTTCGTCGGCTATCTCAAGCGACCGAACCTGTACAAGCTCGACCGCGACGGCTGGTTCGACACCGGCGACATCGCGCGCATGGACGCCGAGGGCTATATCCGCATCTGCGGGCGCAGCAAGGACGTCATCATCCGCGGCGGCGAGAACATCCCGGTGGTCGAGATCGAGGCCGCGCTCTACCGCATGCCGCAGGTCGCCGATGCCGCGCTCGTCGCGATGCCGGATGCGCGCCTGCAGGAGCGCGCCTGCGCCTTCGTCAGCCTGCGCGCCGGCAAGTCGCTCGACCTGGAGACGATCTGCAAGCAGCTCGAGGCCGAGGGTTTCACCAAGCACTTCTGGCCCGAGCGGCTCGAAGTGCTGGCCGAGATGCCGCGCACGCCCACCGGCAAGATCCAGAAGTTCGTGCTGCGCGAGATCGCGAAGGGATTGCAGGTGAAGCCGGGCGCCGCGCGCGCGGCCTGATTCGACGCGAGCGTATGCTATTCACCTCCGGAGCGAGGTCGGTGAAGCCGCTCGCTCTTGCCTTTATTGCACTGGTTCTCGGCCTGGCCGGCGTGCCGCCCGTGGCGGCACAGCAACCGGCGAAGCTGCATCGCATCGGCTTCCTCGGCAATTCCACCGCCGTGCTCGAGCGCAACCTGGCGGGGCCGTTTGCCGAGGGACTGCGCGCGCTCGGCTATGTCGAGGGCTCGAACCTGCACATCGAGT
>DATDCR010000564.1:0-8321 GCA_036524215.1 Burkholderiales bacterium | reverse complement strand
TAAACCAGTTCGCCAATCCGGCCAACCCGCAAGCGCACGAGGAAACGACGGGGCCGGAAATCTGGCAGCAGATGCAGCACAAGGTCGATGCCGTCGTCGCCGGCGTCGGCACCGGCGGCACGATCACCGGCCTCGCGCGCTTCTTCGCCAAGGTCGCGCCGCAGGCGGAGATGGTGCTCGCCGACCCAGCGGGCTCGATCCTCGCCCCGCTCGTCAATACCGGAAGCGCGCCGGCCACGGTCGGCAGCTGGCTGGTGGAAGGCATCGGCGAGGATTTCGTGCCGCCGGTGTGCGACCTTTCGCGCGTGAAGCGCGCCTACAGCATTCCCGACCGGGAGACGTTCCTCACCTGCCGCGAGCTCCTGAGGAAGGAAGGCATCATGGGCGGCACGTCGACCGGCACGCTCGTCGCAGCGGCGTTGCGCTATTGCCGCGAGCAGAAGAACCCGAAGCGCGTGGTCACGCTGGTCTGCGACAGCGGCAACAAGTACCTGTCGAAGGTCTACAACGACTTCTGGATGATCGACCAGGGATTTGTCGAGCGCGAGCGCCACGGCGACCTGCGCGACCTCATCAGCCGCCGCCATCACGATCACGCCGTGGCGACGGTGAGCGCCGACGAGAAGGTGGTCGCCGCCTACCAGCGCATGAAGCTCTACGACGTGTCGCAGCTTCCGGTGCTCAAGGACGGCCGCATCGTCGGCATCGTCGACGAGGAGGACATCCTGGCCGAGGTATACGACAATCCGCAGCACTTCGACGAGCCGGTCACGCAAGCGATGGAGAGCCACCTGGTTACCGTGCCGCCGACGGCCTCGATCGCCCAGCTGGTGGAAATCTTCAAGCGCGGCATGGTGGCGATCGTGGTCGACGGCGACGATTTCCTCGGCCTCATCACGCGGATCGATCTCCTCAACTGGATGCGGCGCCGAGGAAACGAAAAATGAAGTTCGACACGAAAGTCATCCACGCCGGGCAGGAGCCCGATCCACGCACCGGCGCGGTGATGACGCCGATCTACGCGACCTCGACCTACGCGCAGTCGAGCCCCGGGGAGCACAAGGGCTACGACTACGCGCGCACGCGCAATCCGACGCGCGACGCGCTGCAAGCGTGCCTCGCCGCGCTGGAAGGCGGCGACGCCGCCTTCGCCTTTGCGTCGGGCATGGCGGCGATCGGCACGGTGCTCGAGACGCTCGATTCGGGCGCGCACGTCGTGTGCATGCACGACCTCTACGGCGGCAGCTACCGCATCCTGGAGAAGGTGCGCAAGCGCTCGGCAAATATCCAAGCCACGTTTGTCGACCTGTCGGACGTTTCCAATCTAGAAAAAGCGCTCAGACCGAATACGCGCATGGTCTGGGTGGAGACGCCGACCAATCCGCTCCTCAAGATCGTGCATCTCTCCGCGGTGGCGGAGATCGCCCGCCGCAGGAAGCTCGTCAGCGTGTGCGACAACACGTTCGCCTCGCCGTGGATCCAGCGCCCGCTCGAGCACGGCTTCGACATCGTCGTGCACTCCACCACGAAATACCTGAACGGCCATTCCGACGTCGTCGGCGGCGCCGCCATCGTCGGCAAGAACGACGAGCTGAAGGAGAAGCTCGCCTTCCTGCAGAACGCGGTCGGCGGCGTGCCGAGCCCGTTCGACGCCTTCCTCACCCTGCGCGGCATCAAGACCCTGGCGCTGCGCATGGAGCGCCATTGCGGCAATGCCATGCACGTCGCCGCCTGGCTCTCCAGGCATCCGAAGATCGAGCGCGTCATCTATCCGGGCCTCGCCAGCCACCCGCAGCATCTGCTCGCCGCCGAGCAGATGAACCGCCACTACGGCGGCATGGTGAGCGCGGTGCTGAAAGGCGGCATCGGCGCCTCGCGCCGCTTCCTCGAGCGCTGCAAGCTCTTCACGCTCGCCGAAAGCCTCGGCGGCGTGGAAAGCCTGATCGAGCATCCGGCGATCATGACGCACGCCTCGCTGCCGGAAGACGTGCGCGCCGGCCTCGGCATCAGCGACGGCCTGGTGCGCCTGTCGGTCGGCATCGAGGACGTCGAGGACCTGATCGCCGAGCTCAAGTACGCGCTGGATTAGCCTGATTCTCTTACTGGCACTCGCGCTGGGCGCGCTTCTCGTGGGAGGCGCCGTGGCCTACATGGTGGCGATGCCGGGGCGCTCGTACGCCGGGCCGCTCGAGTTCACCGCCGAGGAGCGGGCGCTCGCCGCGCGGCTGCGCGCGCACGTGGAAGCCCTGGCGGCCGATCAGCGCAATGTCGACCTCGATCGCCCGGTGCGCTACATCACCTCGCAGCTGCGCGAGGTGCGCGTTCACGAATTCAGGAGCGGCGGCCGGATGGTGAAGAACCTCGAGACCGGCGCCGGTGCGGTGGTGGTGGGTGCGCATTACGACACCGTGCCGGGCTCGCCGGGCGCCGACGACAATGCCTCGGGCGTGGCCGCGCTCATCGAGCTCGCGCGCATGGGCCTGCCGGCGCGTTTCATCGCCTTCGCCAACGAGGAGCTGCCCTACTTCCGCACCGGCGAGATGGGCAGCCAGGTGTGGGCGCGAGCCGCACGCGAGCGCGGGGACGAAGTCCGCGCCATGCTGTCGCTCGAAATGCTCGGCTGCTACAGCGACGCGCCGGGCAGCCAGGCTTACCCGACGCCCTTCAGCTGGCTCTATCCGGATCGCGCCGACTTCATCGCGTTCGTGGGCGACCTGGGCGCGCGCGACCTGGTTCGTCGGTCCATAAGATACTTTCGGCAGAGCGCCAGGTTTCCGTCCGAAGGCCTGGCCGGACCGGCTCGCATCGAAGGCGTGACGCGCTCGGATCACTGGTCGTTCCGCGTACAGGGCTATCAGGCCATCATGGTCACCGACACCGCCTTCAACCGCTATCCTCATTACCATCAGGCCACGGATACGCCGGAGAAGCTCGACTACCTGCGCATGGCGCGCGTAACACTGGGCCTGGCGGCGGTGATCAAGGAGCTCGCGCGTGAAAATCGGTGATCTGAACGTCAACCGGATCGGCTACGGCGCGATGCGCGTCATCGAGGATCCCGACATCTGGGGGCCGCCGAAGGACCGCGCCAACGCGCATCGCGTGCTGCGCCGCGCCTACGAGCTTGGCGCGAACTTCATCGACACGGCCGAGAGCTACGGCCCGCACCATAGCGAGATCACCATCGCCGAGGCGCTGCATCCGTATCCGAAGGATCTCGTCATCGGCACGAAGTGCGGCCTGGTGCGGCCGAAGCCATCGCGCTGGGACGAGGACGGACGGCCGGAAAAGCTGCGCCGGGACCTCGAAGGCAGCCTGAAGCGTCTCAAGCTCGAGCGCATCGATGTCTATCAATTGCATGCCCCCGATCCGAAGGTGCCGTTCGAGGAATCGGTCGGCGCGCTGGCGGAGTTCCAGCGCGAAGGCAAGGTGCGCCATGTCGGCCTTTCCAACGTGAGCGTCGCGCAGCTCGAGCAGGCGCGGCGCATCGTGCCGATCGTCTCCGTGCAGAACCGGTACAACCTCGACGACCGCAGCTCCGAAGACGTGCTCGAGGCCTGCACGCGGCTCGGCATCGCCTTCCTGCCGTGGTATCCGCTCGGCGACGGCGCCTCGCTCAGGAAAACCAAGGTCAAGGCCCTGGCGAAAAAGCTGGGCGCCACGCCCTCGCAGGTGGTGATCGGGTGGCTGCTGAAGAAGTCCCCCGTCATGCTGCCGATCCCCGGCACCGGCTCGATCCAGCACCTCGAAGAGAACATGAAGGCGGGTTCGCTCAAGCTCAGCGACGCGGACTTCAAGGTGCTAAGTTAACGGGGAGGAGGAATCACCCCATGAATGCATTGCGAGCCATCCTGGCTATGCTGCTGGCGGCCGCGTTGCCGGCCACGGCACAGGAGTATCCGAACAAGCCGATCCGCATCGTCGTCGGCTATTCCGCCGGCGGCGGCAACGACATCATCGTGCGCGTCATGACGCCCGAGATGAGCAAGGGCCTGGGACAGACCATCGTGGTCGAGAACAAGCCGGGCGCGCAGTCGATCATCGCGGCCAAGCTGGTCGCCGACTCCGCGCCGGACGGCTACACCATCTTCATGGGGCCGAGCGGCCCGATGACGATCAACCCGGCCACCTATTCCAAGCTGCCTTACCACCCGATCCGCGATTTCGCGCCGATCTCGCTCATCTGCCAGTTCCCGCTGATCGTGACCGTGAGCGCTTCGCTGCCGGTGCGCAGCGTGAAGGAGCTGATCGACTACGCCAAGGCGAATCCGGGCAAGGCCAACTACGCCTCGAGCGCCGGCATCTTCCAGCTCACCACCGAGCTCTTCAAGCAGAGGACCGGCACCAGCTTCGAGATGATTCCCTACAAGGGCAGCGGCGAGTCGGTGCAGGCGGTGATCGGCGGGCAGGTGACGGTCACCATCGTCGATCCGCCGCCGGCGAGCGGTCCGATCAAGGCCGGCACGCTGCGCGCGCTCGCCGTGACCTCCGGCCAGCGGCATCCGTCATGGCCCGATGTGCCGACCATGGCCGAGGCCGGCGTGCCCGACATGGAAGTGCCGGTGTGGACGGCGTTCTTCGCGCCGGCGAAGACGCCGCCGGCGATCATCGCCCGCCTGCAGAAGGAAGTGGCGCGCGTGGTCCACACCCCCGAGGTCAAGGAGCGCTTCGCGCAGATGGGCCTCGACCCGGTCGGTGGCACGCCGGAGGAACTGGCGAAAATCGTCGCACGCGACGTCGAGAAATACACCGCCGTCGCCAAGGCGGCGAACATCAAGAACGATTAAGGAAAGACGGGGCCCCCGCCTCCGCGGGGGCGACGTCTGCGTTACAGCGGCCGGATCTCGACCTTGCGGAACTTGATCGCGCCGCCGGGCAAGCCCTTCGGCGGCAGCGTGCCGTACTGGAGGCCGAACGGACCCTTCAGCCACTGCGCGTTGTCGATCTCGGCGGTCTTCACGCCGTTCAGCACGACCGTGATGTTGCGCCCGCGGGCAGTGATCTCGTAGGTGTTCCACTTGCCGCCGGCCTTCACCGGCTGCAGCACCTTGCCCAGATGCACGATGCCGCCGGTGGCGAAGGTCTGGTCGGGCCGCTGGTCGAAGATGTTCGCCTCGTGGCAGGTCTTGTCGGTCATGTTGTTCACGTCGGAGCAGCGCATGTAGATGCCGCTGTTCGCGTTGTCGGCCGGCCAGAACTCGGCGCGCAGCTCGAAATCGCCGTACTGATACTTGGACAGCAGGAAGCCGCCCTTGCCGTTATCGGCGACGATGGCGCCGCCTTCAGGGCGCCAGTTCGCGTCTCCGACCTGGTAGAAGTTCTCCATTCCGCGCTCGCCGTCGATCAGCGTCGTCCAATCGCCGCCGGTAAGGCCGGCGCAGCCGGCCGTGAGCAGTGCGATTGCGGGTGCTACGAAAGCCAGGCGTTTCATGCGGACCTCCCGTGGTTGGGCGGGAAATTCTACTGCTGCGCCTAGCGCGTGGCGTCGCCGCCTTCGACGATGACGTTCTCGACCTCACCCGCGCCGCCGCGCCGGAACGCGGCCGCTTCGCGGTATTCGGGCGACTCGAAGCAGGCGACGGCCTGCTCCAGAGATGGAAATTCGATCACCACGAAGCGGTGAAACTTCTCCGGTCCCTCCATGATGCGGTAGCGGCCGCCGCGCGCCAGGACCTTGCCCTGGTACTTGGCGATGATCGCCGGCACGAGGTCGGTGTACTTCTTGTATGCGACGGGATCGTTGATCTTCGAGCGTGCAATCCAGTAAGCGGGCATCTTCAGACACGTCCAAATAAAGGGGTCAGAGCAATTTCCGGGAAACAAAAGAGGCTTTAGCGCGAACCGATTTGTTACAGGAAAATTGCTCTGACCCCTTTTACGGCTGGTAGCGCGCGATTCGAAGCCGCGTCTCGCGCATGTCGTCGCCACGCAGCTCGCGCAGCGCGTAGCCGGCGAAGTCGTCGGCGACCTCCTTGCGCCAGTAGAGGTCCATGTCGGTGTTGTCCATGGGCTTCGCGCGGTTGGCGACGAGCTCGGCCGCCTGCGCGATCACCTCGTCGCTGAGCTTCTTGCCCTTCAGAAACTCGCTCGCCTTCTCGACGAGGAAAGGACGCGACGCTACGGCGCCCAGCGCAATGCGCGCCTCTTCGACGATATCTCCCGAAAACTTCACAGCGGCTGCAACGCCGAGAATCGGGAAATCGAACGAGCCGCGGCGGCGCAATTTCCAGTAGGTGCTCTTCCATCCCGAAGGCACTTTCACGTCCGTGAGGATCTCGTCCGGTTGGCGGGAGAGATAGTCGATGCCGTCGTTCTTGTACAGGCTCTCGAGCGGGATCTCGCGCTCGCCCTTCACGCTTACGAGCTTCACCGATGCATTCAAGGCGATGAGCGCCGGCGCGGTGTCGGTGGAGGAGACGGCGACGCAGCGCTTGCTCGCCGTGGCGACCCAGCAGGTCTTTCCGTCCTTCTTCAGGCAGAAGTCGATGCTCTTGCGCCATTCGTAGGTCTGGTTGTAGTACGTGCAGCGCGTATCCAGGCACAGGTTGCCGCCGAGCGTGCCCATGTTGCGCAAGTGCGGCGTCGCCACCTGTGCCGCGGCCTGGCGCAGCGCGGTGGCGGTCTTCTCGCTTTTCACGAGCTCGGAGAGCGTGAGCCCGGCGCCGAAGCTGCCGTTCAATATCTTCAACTCCGGAACCTGGCGCAGCGAGACCAGGACCTTGGGCGCCTGGTGCCGGCGCTTCATGTTGGGCAGCAGGTCGGTGCCGCCGGCGATGAGCATCGCCGCCGGGCCCTCGCCCGCCAGGATCTGCGCCGCCTCGGCAAGCGAGCGCGGCGCGCGGTATTCAAACCACGGCAGCCGCAGCATCGCGCTTGGTCTCGTTGCCGTCGCCGCCTTCCCAGGGCGGCAGCACGAACATGGGTTTCGGGTACGGGACCGCGGGAAAACTCTGCGGCCCCACGCGCTTGTCTTTCTCGTGCAAGGCTCTCAGGACCTTATCCGGCGTGATCGGCACTTCGTCGATGCGCACGCCGACCGCGGCGTAGATCGCGTTCGCTACCGCCGGCATGACCGGCAGCAGCGGCCCCTGGCCGACTTCCTTCGCGCCGTACGGGCAGTTCGGATCGGGGTCTTCGATGAGAGCCACCTCCACGTCGGGCATGTCGAGCGCCGACAGGCTCTTGTAGTCGAGCATGGAAGGCGCGCGGTGCACGAGCGCGCCGGAGAGCTTTTCCGGCAAGCGGCGGAACGACTGCTCCTCCATCAGCGCCTCGCCGAGTCCCATGTACACGCCGCCGATCACCTGCCCGCGCGCGAGCGTGGGATTGAGCGCGCGGCCGATGTCGTGCGCGATCCAGATCTTCGGCACGTGGATCCAGCCGGTACGCTCGTCGACCTCGGTTTCGACCACGCAGGCGGTGAAGCTGTAAGCAGGCGACGGCCCGACGCCGGCGCCTTTGTACCGGCCGGGCGGCTTCGGCGGCGAGTACGAGCCGACGGCGGAGAGCGTGCCGAGCTGCCCTTCGGCCAGCGCTACCGCCTCGACGAACGACATGGCGCGGCCCGGATCCTCGGCCGCGTACACCTTGCCCTGCGAGAAGACCACCCGATCGGGCAGCGTCCCCAGGCTCTCCGAAACGACGGCGGCAATCGTCGCACGCAGCCGTTCTGCGGCCTGCAGCGCGGCGTTGCCGGCCATGACGGTGACGCGGCTCGAGTACGAGCCGAGATCCACCGGCGTGATGCCGGTGTCGCCGGTGATCGTGCGAACCACGCCCGTGTCTACACCGAGCGCCTCGGCGACGAGCGCGGCGAGGACGTCGTCCGAGCCCTGCCCGATCTCGGTCGCGCCGCAGTACACGATCACGCTGCCCGAGCGGTCGAGCAGCACCTGCACGCCCGAATGGGGCATCTTGTTCCAGTAGATCGCGACGCCCGCGCCGCACATATACGTGCTGCACGCGAAGCCGAGGCCGCGCCCTCTTCCGAGCTTGCCGCGCCGCTCGCGCCAGCCGGACATCTCGGCGACCTTTTCGATGCACGCCGCGAGGCCGTTGGAGCCGATCTTCAGCCAGCTCGCGGTCAGCGAGTCAGCCTGTGTGAGGTTCTTCAACCGCAGCTCGACCGGGTCCATGCCGAGCTTGTCGGCGATCTTGTCGAGCTGCACTTCCTGGCCGAAGCGCGGCTGCGGCGTGCCGTGGCCGCGCTTGGGGCCGCACGCCGGCTTGTTCGTGAAAACCCGGCAGGCCTCGAACTTGAAGCGTGGATAGTGGTAGGTCACCGGCGTCAGCACGCCGGTGTAGAACGTGCTCGCCGGGCC
>DATDCR010000563.1:0-6092 GCA_036524215.1 Burkholderiales bacterium | reverse complement strand
CATGGAGACCGTGCTCAAGGCGATGATGACGCCGGAGATGATCGAGGAGTAGCGAGGGAGGTCCCATGAAGTTGAGCCGCGAGCAGCTCGAGCAGTTCGACCGCGACGGATACCTCTTCTTCCCGTCGCTCTTCTCCGCGCAGGAGATCCAGGTGCTGCTGGACGAGGTGCCGCGGCTCTATGCCATGCGCCGGCCCGAGAACGTGCGCGAGAAGGGCAGCGACGCCGTGCGCACCAACTTCGCCGCGCACCTGTACAGCGAGCCCTTCGCGCGGCTCGCGCGCCACCCGCGCATGGTCGAGCCGGTGGTGCAGATCTTCGGCGAGAAGCTGTACATGCACCAGTTCAAGATCAACGGCAAGGCCGCCTTCGACGGCGACGTCTGGCAATGGCACCAGGACTACGGCACCTGGCGCGCCGACGACCAGATGCCCGAGGCGCGCGCGATGAACGTCGCCATCTTCCTCGACGAGGTCAACGAATTCAACGGCCCGCTGATGTTCATCCCGGGCAGCCACACGCTCGGCGTGCTCGATGCCGAGCATGACGTTTCGACCACGAGCTACCCGCTGTGGGTGATCAACCAAAGGACAATCAAGCTTCTCGTCGAGCGCGGCGGCATCGTGGCGCCGAAGGGGCCGGCGGGCTCCATGATCCTGTTCCACGGCTGCCTGGTGCACGCCTCCACTTCCAACCTCTCGCCGTGGAACCGCGTCAGCGTCTATCTCTCGCTCTGCGCGGTGTCGAACCACATCCGCCGCTTCAAGCGCCCGGGTTACATCGCGCACCGCGACTTCACCCCGATCCAGTGCCTGCCGGACGACTGCCTGCTGAAGGACTGCGACGTGCCGCTGCCCTGGAAGGACGGCACGCCGGCGGAAGAGCTGCAGGGCCAGCTCAGAGCCGCCTAAATGGTGACAGTCACCATTTTTCCCCTATGAATCTGTACGCCAAGCTCCTCCAGCGCAAGGACAATCCGCTGCGCATCGGCCTCATCGGCGCGGGCAAGTTCGCCGCGATGTATCTCGCGCAGGTCCCGAAGACGCCGGGCATCCGCCTCGTCGCGATTGCGGATCTTTCCCCATCGAATGCAAGAGAGAATCTGAAGCGCGTCGGCTGGTCTCCCGAGCTCGTCGAGCGCACGCCGATCGTCGAGGACTGGCGCAAGCTCGTGTCGAATCCGGAAGTCGAGATCGTCATCGAGGCGACCGGGAACCCGATGGCCGCGGTCGAGCATGTCCTCGGCGCCTTCGAGAACCGCAAGCACGTGGTGATGGTGACGGTCGAAGCGGATTGCTTCTGCGGGCCGCTCCTCGCGCGCAAGGCGGCGGCCGCGGGCGTGGTGTACAGCCTCGCGTATGGCGACCAGCCGGCGCTCATCTGCGATCTCGTCGACTGGGCGCGCGCCGCCGGTTTTCCGGTGGTGGCCGCCGGGCGAGGCCACAAATGGCTGCCGCACTTCGCGCAGTCCACGCCGGAAACGGTCTGGGGCTACTACGGCCTCACCCCCGAACAGGCCAAGGTCGGCGGGCTGAATCCCAAGATGTTCAACTCGTTCCTCGACGGCTCGAAGCCGGCGATCGAGACGAGCGCGGTCTGCAACGCCACCGGCCTTACACCGGCGCCCGCAGGACTCCTGTATCCGCCCGGATCGGTGGACGAGATCCCGGCGCTGATGCGTCCGCGCAGCGAAGGCGGCGTCCTGCATCACAAGGGACAGGTGGAAGTGATCTCGTCGCTGCGCGCGGATGGAACGCCGATTCCCTACGACATCCGCTTCGGCGTGTTCGTCGTGTTCGAGGGCGAGACGGAATACATCCAGCGCTGCTTCAGCGAATACGGCGTAAAGACCGATCCTTCAGGCCGCTACGCGTGCCTCTACAAGCGTTGGCACCTGATCGGCCTCGAAGTCGGCATCTCGGTCGCTTCCGTCGGCCTGCGCGGCGAGCCGACCGGCTGCGCGACCGGATGGCGCGCCGATGCCGTCGCCGTAGCGAAAAGGGATCTATCCCAGAATGAAATTCTCGATGGCGAGGGCGGCTATACGGTCGTTGGCCGGCTCATGAGCGCCGCCGACTCCCTTTCGGGCGGCTGCTTGCCGCTCGGCCTCGCGCACGGCTGGAAGCTGCGGCGCCCGGTCAGCGCCGGCCAGCCTTTGCGCTGGAGCGACGTGGCCGTCGACGAGAACGCAGTGGCCGTGCGCGTGCGCCGCGAGATGGAGTCTTCAACCGCGCCAGATAGCGATAGATCTCCGTATGGTCGGCCTGCGGCGGCAGCTTCTTCAGCGCGTCGCGCCACAGCCTGAGCGTCTCGCGTAGGTAGGGCGTCTCGACGCCCACGTCCTTCGCCAGCTCGGCCGCGATGCCGACGTCCTTCGTCATCAGCGCGAGCTTGAAGCCCGAGGCGAAGGCGCCGGTCAACACCTGCTGCGGGATCTTGCGCTCGGTCGTGCTGTTCTTGCCGGTCGAGGCATTGATCGCCTCGATCATCGGCTTCGGATCGAGGCCGAAGGCCTGCGCGACGAGGAGCGCCTCGAAGCCGGCGAGCGTTCCGGCCGCGCCGAGATAGTTGTTGAGCGCCTTGACGGCGTGGCCGGCGCCGAGCGCGCCGCAATGGAAGATCTGCGTGCCCAGCTTCTCGAGCACCGGGCGCGCGCGCTCGACATCCTGCGCGGCGCCGCCGACCATGATCGCGAGCGTGCCGTCCTTCGCCTTCACCACGGCCCCGGACACCGGAGCATCCACCATCGCGATGTCCTTGGCGGCGAGCGCTGTCGCAAGCGCGCGCGTACCGAACGGATCCGACGAGCTCATGTCGATGACGAGCGCGCCGGCCTTCAGCGCCGGCAAGGCTTCGAGCACCGCCTCGCGCACCACGCCGCCGTCGGGCAGCATGGTGATCAGCATCTCGGCGCCTTGCGCCGCCTCGCGCGCCGTCTTCCGGTTGCCGGTGCCGCGCTTGTCGTAGGTCTGCACGTCGAAGCCGCCCGCGGCGAGGTTCGCCGACATGGGCGCACCCATGGTGCCCAGGCCGATGAAGGCTATTTTGCGGATTGAAACACCTCGCGCGCGCAACGGAACGCCGCCACGGCCGCCGGAACGCCGGCATAGATGGCCGCCTGCATCAGCACTTCCTTGATCTCGTCCTTGGTGACGCCGTTGTTGAGCGCGCCGCGCAGATGGAGCTTGAGCTCGTGCTCCTTGCCGAGCGCCGTCAGCATGCCGAGGTTGAGGATCGAGCGCGTCTTGCGCGAAAGCCCCGGACGGTTCCAGATGTCGTTCCAGCAGTAGGTGTGGAGCAGCTCGTTGAACTCGCGGTTGAAGTCGTCGACGCCGGCCTGCGACTTCTCCACCCATTCCTTGCCGAGCACTTCCGTGCGCGTCTTCAGCCCGTCCTTTTCGCGTTCCTTGTGCGGTCTCGAATCCATCTCGCCTCCTTCGAAAAGGGAGCACTATACTTTCCCCATAACCGGAAATCAGGGACAGACCACGATTTTCCGCATATCGAAAAAACGGGGTCTGTCCCTGTTTTTGTTCTTCTTCGTCCTTTCTCTATGAGCTACGACATCAACGCAGAGTGGGTGCACATCCAATACCCCGAGAACGCGAAGTTCCGGGACGTCTACGGCTTCGCCGGCTCGCAAGGCATGGTGAATCTGGAAGGCATCCGCTTTGTGCCGAAGGGCAGACCGTCCAAGACGCTCGCCGTCTACATGCATCCGGCGACGACGCTGCAGCTCCTGCCGATGCCGCAGGCGATGGCCAAGGTCGGCATCCATGTGCTGTGCGCCGCCTCGCGCTTCGCAAAGAACGACGCTCCGCTCATCATGGAGAAGGTGGTGCTCGACCTGGGCGCCTATATTCGCCACGCAAAGGAGAAATGGGGCTACGAGAAGATCCTGCTGTGCGGCTGGTCGGGGGGCGGGTCGCTGTCGCTCTTCTACCAGTCGCAGGCCGAGAAGCCGAGCCTCACGCATACGCCGGCCGGGGACGAGGTCAACCTCAAGGGCGCAAGCCTGATCCCCGCCGACGCGTTCATCTTCCAGGCGGCGCACCTGTCGCGCGCGCACACGTTCTCGGAGTGGATCGACCCCAGCGTGATCGACGAAGCCGATCCCGATCGGCGCAACCTCGAGCTCGACATCTACAACCCCAAGTGCCCGAACCAGCCGCCGTACTCGAAGGACTTCGTCGCCGAGTTCAGGCGGGCACAGCTCGCCCGGGTGCGCAGGCGGACCGCCTGGGTGAAGGAGACCCTGGAGCGGCTGAAGAAGCTCGACAGCGGCGAGGTGGAGCGGGGCTTTGTCACCTACCGCACACTTTGCGACGTGCGCTTCATGGACCCGGCGATCGACCCGAACGACCGCAAGCCGAGGTGGACCTTCCTCGGACAGCCGGAGACGGCGAATACCGGCCCGATCGGCCTCGCGCGCTTCTCCACCCTGCGCGCCTGGCTCTCGCAATGGTCGCCCGACGACTCGAACGCCGACGGGCCGCGCTGCGCCGGCGACGTTTCCGTCCCCATGCTCGTGATCGAGAACTCCGCGGACGACGCGGTGCCGCAGCCGCATGCGCGCATCATTCACGACGCCGCGGCCAGCCGGGACAAGACGATGAAGGTGATCAAGGGAGCGACCCATTACTACCAGGGCCAGCCGGAGCTGCTGAAGCAGGCGGTCGATCTTTGTGTAGGATGGATGGATAAACAACACCTGATCGACTGAGGAGGAAGTAGATGAAGCAGGTTCTGGCATTTCTCGGCGCGCTGCTGGCCGCGGGTTTGGTTCAGGCGCAGGACACGATCAAGATCGGCGTCATCACCGATCGCGTAGGCGTCTCGAAGCCTTACTCGGAGCCGTCGACCGAAGGCCTGGTCTTCGGCGCGAACGAGATCAACAAGAAAGGCGGCGTGCTCGGCAAGAAGATCGAGCTCCTCATCGAGGACGACCAGTCGCGGCCCGACATCTCGGCCGCGCTGGCGAGGAAGCTGATCGACCAGGGCGCGGTGTTCATCATGAGCATGTCGCTCACGCCCGCGACCCAGCAGCAGCAGACCGTGACCATGGAAGCGAAGACGCCGCAGATGACGCCGATGAATTCCGGCGACACGCTGACGACGCAGCTGCCGAACCCGTATTTCTGGCAGACCGGGCCGCTCGGCTCGATCCAGATCGCGACCCTCCTCGCGCACGCGCGCACCAAGAACCTGAAGCGCGTCGCGCTCATCACGGACAACTCGGACCTCGGCGGGCTGCTCGCACGCTTCTTCAAGGCCGGCCTCGAGAAGTCCGGTATCCAGGTGGTGTCGGAGGAAGTGGTGCCGCGCGGCGCCACCACCGCCGAGCCGCAGATGCAGAAGATCCGTGCCGCCAACCCCGATGCGATGTTCATGGCCGGCGTGCTGACGGCGGAGAACGTGCTCATCCTGCGCGCCTACCGGCAATTCGGCCTCAAGTTCCCGATCCATTCCTCGTACAACCTGTCCGTGCCGGTCTACATGTCGGTGGCGAAGGGACTGATCAACGGCGTCACCTTCGTAGACGCCTACGACCCGGACAAGCCGGAAGTGAAGGCCTTCGTGGCCGCGTACAAGAAGGAGACCGGCAAGGAGCCCTACAACCTGCACGGCTACGGCTACGACGGCATCATGATGGTGGCCGAGGCGATCAAGAAGGCCGGCTCGACCGACAAGGAGAAGATCCGCGAGGCGATGCAGACGCTGACCTTCTCCGGCGTCATGGGCGCGAAGGGCATGAAGTATCAGTTCCCGGAAGGCAAGCGCGCCGGCTTCGACCCGAACGGCATGGTGGTGCGCTTATACGAGGGCGACAAGCAGGGCCGCGTCGTCTATACCGGCCAGAAGTAGGCGGGCACCGTCGTCCCCGCGAAGGCGGGGACCCCGTTTAGCGTTCAGGGGAGAAGAAGTGCTCTCTGCTCGTTTTCCAAACCGGGTCCCCGCCTGCACGGGGACGACTCCTTCAGCCGTTCAACTTTTTCAGCCGTTCAATAATTGCAAGACTTCCTCGAGCTCGCCGTAAGCGCGGCCGCGTCCGGCTGCGTCTACGGCCTGCTCGCGCTGTCGTACCTGCTCAT
>DATDCR010000562.1:0-6282 GCA_036524215.1 Burkholderiales bacterium | reverse complement strand
CGGCGATCGACACGTCGACGCCGTGCACGACCTCCGTGCTGCCGAACGACTTGCGCACGGCGCTTAGCGTTACCGAGGCCATGGCGGGCTAGTGAATTTCCGGCTCGGCGATGGCGGCGGTGCCTTCGAGGAAGTCGAAGTCGCAGCCTTGGTCCGCCTGCCGGATGTGGCGCGAGAAGATCGCCCCGTAGCCGCGCTCGAATTTCGGCGCGGGCGGTTTCCAGCTGCTTTTTCGGCGTGACAGTTCGACGTCATCGACCTTCAGGTTCAGCTGCCGCTGCTCGACATCGAGCTCGATCAGGTCGCCATTGCGCACCAGCGCCAGCGGTCCCCCGACGAAGGATTCCGGGGCGACATGGAGCACGCAGGTACCGTAGCTCGTGCCGCTCATGCGCGCGTCCGACAGCCGGACCATGTCGCGCACGCCCTGCTTCAGCAGCTTCTTCGGCACCGGCAGCATACCCCACTCGGGCATGCCCGGGCCGCCGAGCGGGCCCGCGTTCCGCAGGACGAGCACGCTGTCGGCATCGACCTCGAGATCGTCGCCATCGATGCGGGCCGCCATGTCGTTGTAGTCCTCGAAGACCACGGCGCGGCCGGTGTGCCTGAGAAGGCGCGGCGTTGCCGCCGCCGCCTTGATGACGGCGCCATTCGGCGCCAGCGAACCGCGCAGCACGACCAACCCGCCGGATTCCTGCAAGGGGTCGGTTCTTCTTCTGATCACCTCTTCGTTGTAGATCCGCGCGCCTTGGATGTTCTCTCCAAGCGTGCGGCCGTTCACGGTGCGGCAGTCGAGACGCAACAGGTCCTCGAGCTGGGCCAGCAGCGCGCGCAGGCCGCCCGCATAGTAGAAGTCCTCCATCAGGTAGCGCTCGCCGGAGGGCCGGATGTTGGCGAGGAGCGGCGTCTTGGCGGAGAAATCATTGAAGCGCTCGAGGGGCAGCGCGATGCCGGCGCGGCCCGCCATGGCGACAAGGTGGATCATCGCGTTTGTCGAGCCGCCCATGGCGAGCAGCGTCACGATCGCGTTGTCGAAGCTCTGCGCGCGCAGGATGTCGCGCGGCTTCAGGTCTTGCCACACCATCTCGACGATGCGCTTGCCGGCGAGCGTCGCCATCTTGGCGTGGTTGGAATCGGCCGCCGGAATCGACGAGGCGCCGGGCAGCGTGAGGCCGAGCACCTCGGCGATCGACATCATCGTCGCCGCCGTGCCCATCGTCATGCAGGTTCCCGGCGAGCGCGCGATGCCGCCCTCGATCTCCTGCCAGTCGCGCTCGGTGATGTTGCCCGCGCGCAGCTCGGCCCAGTATTTCCAGGTGTCCGATCCGGAGCCGAGGGTGTTCTCGCGCCAATGCCCGCTCAGCATCGGGCCGGCCGGCACGTAGATCGCCGGCAGGTTCATGCTGGTCGCGCCCATGACGAGCGCCGGCGTGGTCTTGTCGCAGCCGCCCATCAGCACCGCCCCGTCGGCCGGGTAGGAGCGCAGCAGCTCCTCGGTCTCCATGGCGAGGAAGTTGCGGTACATCATGGTGGTCGGTTTCTGCATCGGCTCCGCCAGCGACATCGCCGGCATCTCCACCGGGAAGCCGCCCGCCTGCCACACGCCGCGCTTCACTTCCTCGACCCGCTGCTTGAAGTGCGTATGGCAGGGATTGATGTCGGACCAGGTATTGATGATCGCAATGACCGGCTTGCCCGCGTAGTCGCTGCGGTCGTAGCCCATCTGCGCGGTGCGCGAGCGATGCCCGAAGGCGCGAAGGTCCTGCACGCCGTACCAGCGGTGGCTGCGCAGCTCCTGCGGCGTCTTGCGCCTACTCAAACCTGGCTCCCGAGTCCTTCACCACCTTTGCCCAGCGCGCCTGCTCGGTGCGCAGCCATTCGCCAAGGCTCTCGGGCGTGTCGGTCCGCACGTCGGTGCCTTGCTTCGCGAAACGCTGCTTCATGTCTTCGGTGTTCAAAATTTTCACCAATGCGCCGTTCAGCTTGGCGACGATGTCGCGCGGGATCCGCGCCGGGCCGACCACGCCCTGGAACGAGCCGGTCTCGAAGCCCGGCAGACCCTGCTCGGCGACGGTGGGCGTCTCTTTGGCGGAGGCGACGCGCTCCTTTGCCGAGATGGCGAGCGGCCGCAGGCGTCCGCCTTGCACGCTCGGCCAGGTGGCCAGCATGCCGTTGAAGAGAATGTCCGCCTGGCCGGCCGCCACCGCGGCGACCGCATCGGAGCCGCCCTTGTACGGGATGTAGGTCCATTGCACGCCCGTGCGCTGGGCGAAATCGATGCCGGCGAGGTGCGGCGCGCCGCCGATGCCGGAAACCGCGAAATTCAGCTTGCCCGGATTCTTCTTCGCAAATTCGACCAGCCCCTTGACGTCGGTGACGGGAATCGACGGATGCACCGCCATCACGTGGGGCGAATACGAGACCATGACGATCGGCGAGAAGTCCTTCGACGGATCGAAGGCGAGCTTGTAGACGCTCGCGCTGATCACCAGGCCGCCGACGTCGGTGATGAGAAGCGTATAGCCGTCCGGCGCGCTCTTCGCCACGAAGTCTGCGCCGACGTTGCCATTCGCGCCGGTCTTGTTCTCGATGACCACGGGCTGGCCGAGCGTCTCGCTCAGCTTCGGCCCGATCTGCCGCGCGAGGATATCGGACGTGCCGCCGGCGGCGTAAGGGACGACGAGGCGGATCGGCCTGGTCGGATAGTCCTGCGCGAAGGCAGTGGAGAGCGCGACGCAGGCGGCGATGAAGGCGAGAATCTTCATTGGAGGCTCCTTATTCCGGCTTGATGCCGCCGCGCTTCACCACGGCGGTCCAGCGCGCGACCTCTTCCTGCATGAACTTGCCGAACTCCTCCGGTGTTCCGGCGACGACGTCGAAGCCGATCTGCGTCATGCGTTCGCGCACCTCCGGCGAGCGCAGTGCCTTGACGGCTGCATCGTTCAGCTTCGCGACGACCTCGCGTGGCGTCTTTGCCGGCGCCGCCACGGCTTGCCACGACGTTACGACCAGATCCGGGAAGCCTGCCTCGGCCGCGGTCGGCACGTCCGGCAGCTGGGGGTGGCGCGTCCTCGCCGTGACCGCCAGCCCCTTCATGCGCTTGGCGCGGATGTAGTTGGTCACGGCACCGAGGTTCTGGAAAGAGAAGTCGACCTGGTTGCCCATGATGTCGGTCTGGCAGGCCGCGCCGCCGCGGTAGGGCACGTGCACGGCGTCGATGCCCGCGCCCTGTTTCAAGAGCTCGCCAGTCAGATGGTCCGAGGATCCCGTGCCGCTCGAGCAGTAGGACAGCTTGCCCGGGTTCTGTTTCGCGTACTGCACCAGCTCTTTCATCGAATCGGCCGGCATGGACGGCTTGGCGATCAGAATGTTCGGCGTGGTGACCGCGAGCGTGATGGGGGCGAAATCGCGCACCGGGTCGTAGCGCAGGTCCTTGAAGAGCGCGGCGTTGATCGAGAAGACGCCGATCGAGCCGACCAGCAGGGTGTAGCCGTCGGCTTCGCTCTTGGCGACGAATTCGGCCGCGATGGCGCCGTTCGCACCGGGCTTGTTCTCGACGATGCCGGGTTGACCGAGCAGCTCCTGGAATTTCGCGGCGATGGCGCGCCCGACGATGTCGGACGAGCCGCCGGCCACGAAGGGAATGATGACCTTGATCGGTTTGGCGGGATAAGTCTGCGCCTGCGCCGCGAGCGCGGTGGCGAGGCCGAGGGCAAGCAACAAGGTGCGCATGGGGTTCCTCCGGGCCGCCAGTCTAGGGAACCGTCTTCACCAGCGTCCAATATATAATCCGACCGGTTTTCATTCGCATTGCATATCAATGGAGCTGCGCTCGCTCCGCTACTTCGTGACCCTGGCCGAGGAGCTCCATTTCGGGCGCGCAGCGCGGCGCCTGGCCATGACGCAGCCGCCGTTGTCGCAGTCGATCGCGGCGCTCGAGCGCGAGCTTGGCGTGCGCCTGTTCGAGCGCACGCGCCGCAAAGTCGCGCTCACGCATGCCGGCAGCGCTTTTCTGGACGAGGCGCGCGCCACGCTGGCACGGGCCGCGCAGGCGATCGAGGCGGCGCAGCGCGCCCAGCGCGGGCACGTCGGCCGGCTGGCGATCGGCTATCTCGCCGCAACCGCCTATACCTTCCTGCCGCTCGTGCTGCGCGACTACTCGAGAAGCTTCCCGGGCGTGAAGCTCGACTTGCGCGAGCTCAGCCTGCCGCAGCAGATCGAGGCGTTGCAGCGCGGGGACGTCCACGTCGGTCTTTTGCGGCCTCCGGTGTCGGACGCCGAGCTCGCCGCCGAGACGATTCTGCGCGAGCCCTTCGTCCTGGCGTTGCCAGTGAGCCATCCGCTCACGGCGCTGCGCCGGGTGCCGGCGCGCCGGCTCGCGGCCGAGCCCTTCGTGATGTTTCCGCGCCAGCCCGGGCTGGTGTTTCACGATCTGGTGATGGGGTTCTGCCTGCGCCACGGCTTTACGCCGCGCGTGGCGCAGGAAGCGAATCAGACCCACACGGTCATTGGCCTCGTGTCGGCCAGCATCGGCATCGCGCTCGTGCCGCAATCGGCGCAGAAGATCGGGCTCGCCGGCGTCGCTTATCGACCGCTGCGCGAAGCGACGCCGGCCTCGGAAACGGCGATGGCGTGGCGCCGGCTCGATCCGTCGCCGGTTGTGAAAGCGTTTCTCGACGTCGCGCGCCGCGTCGCCAAACACGTAAACTCCCGCCGGTTCAAACCGGATTGAGGCTAATGAGCAAGACCTTCAAGCACGACGCGCTTACGCGCGCGATCGAGGCGATCGTCGCCGCAGGCGGCAGCGAGGCGCGCGAAGCGCGGCTGGTGGCCGAAAACCTCGTCACGGCGAATCTCCTGGGCCACGACTCTCACGGCATCGGCATGATCCCGCGCTACATCGATGCCGTGCTCGAAGGGGGCCTCGCGCCGAACCAGCATCCGAAGCCGACGGTGGATGCGGGCGCGCTGCTCGCCCTGGACGGCTGCAAAGGCTACGGCCAGGTCATTGGGCTCGAGGCGATGCAGATGGCCATCGAGCGTGCCAAGCGCCATGGCTCGTGCGTGATGGCGCTCGGCAATACGCACCATCTCGGCCGCATCGGCCATTGGTCGGAGATGGCCGTGGCGGAGGGCTTTGTCTCGATCCATTTCGTCAATGTGATCTCGCATGCGCGCGTGGCGCCTTATGGCGGCCGTGACGCGCGCTTCGGCACCAATCCGTGCTGCATCGGCGTGCCGCTGCCGGGCGAGGCGCCGTTCATCCTCGACTACGCCACCAGCGCGGTCGCGCAGGGCAAGATGCGCGTCGCCCATAACAAGGGCGAGCAGGTACCGCCCGGTCGCCTGATCGATACCGAGGGCAAGCCGACCACGGATCCGCGCTACGCGGTCGTGCCTCCATTCGGCGCCATGCTTCCGTTCGGCGAGTACAAGGGGTACGGGATGGCGCTCGCGTGCGAGCTGCTGGGCGGAGCGCTGACGGGCGGCGGCACGTGGCACTACGAGGAGAGCAGCCAGCAGCGCGTGCTGAACGGCATGCTCACCATCGTCATCGATGCCAAGCGCCTGGGCACCGCGGCGGCGTTCGAGCGCGAGACGCGGCTTTTCCTCGATTGGCTGCGAAGAGGCCGCACCGCGCCAGGATTCGATCGCGTGCGCATCGCGGGCGATCCGGAGCGGGAAATGCGCGCCAAGCGCAGCCGCGAAGGCGTTCCGGTAGACGAGACGACGTGGGAAGAGATACAGCGCGCGGCAGACAAGGTGAAGCTGCCGCGCAGCCGGGTACAGTCGCTAGCCGAAGGCGGGTGAAACGCTCAGTCCGAGCGCAGCGCGTAGCCTTTGCCGCGCATGCAGTCCTGCAGCCGCTGTGCCTCATGGAGCCGCCGGTCCGAGTCGCCGTAGGCGCCGGCCGTCTGCACACCGACGCCGCCCGGCGCGGTGCGCACCTCCACCGATGTCGACGTGGTTCGCGGCGACGGCAATGCCGGTGCGACCTGGGCATTGGCCGAGCACGCACTCAGATCCGCATCGATGCTGGCCTGCGTGGCGCCGGGCTTTTCCCAATGCCCCGTCGCGCAGGCCGCCAGCAGTGCCAGCAATACAACGGTGGTAGACAGGCGCTTCACGTGAACCTCCTCCTAAGGGCCCGCCAGGACGGCAAATGCGGACTCGCGATCGATTTCGCCGTGGCGAGCACGACGCCCGCTACGAAAGCGACGCCTAGACTGCCGAAGGGATGCCTGCGGCGCAAGCTCGGCTGGATGACAGGGCTCGATGACT
>DATDCR010000561.1:0-4430 GCA_036524215.1 Burkholderiales bacterium | reverse complement strand
CGCTCGCCGTCACCGGCGCGCAGCGCTCGCACAGCCTGCCGGACGTGCCGACGATGATCGAGGCCGGCGTGCCGGGGTACGAGGTCACGGCATGGACCGGCGTCATCGCGCCCGCCGGGCTGCCGCGACCGATCCTCGATCGCCTCAACGCGGCGGTGAATGCCGCGGTGAACGAGCCCGTTGCGAAAGAGCGGCTGGCGCAGTTCGGCAGCGAAGGCGGCGGCGGCACTCCAGAGGAGTACGCGGCGCTCATCGGCCGCGATTCGGCGAAGTGGGCCGAGGTCATCCGCCGCTCCGGCGCAAAAATAGACTAGCAGCGCAAGCGTCCCGTCAGCACGCGCACGAATAATGCGCGGGTGAAGATCGTCGACGAGCATCCCGAAGCGCACGTCCCGCTGATCAAGCGGCTCGGCCCCGGCCTCATCACCGGCGCGGCCGACGACGATCCGAGCGGCATCGCCACTTACTCGCAGGCCGGCGCGCAGTACGGCTACGGGCTGCTGTGGTCGGTGCTTTTCACCACGCCGCTCATGATCGGCATCCAGATCATCAGCGCGCGCATCGGCCGCGTCACCGGCCACGGGCTCGCCGCCAACATCCGCGAGCAGTTCCCGCGGCCGCTCCTTTATTTCGTCGTCGGCCTGCTCGCCGCCGCCAATACGCTGAACATCGCCGCCGACCTCGGCGCGATGGGCAACGCGCTCGAGCTCATCGCCGGCGGGCGCAGCGAGATCTACATCCTGCTCTTCGCCCTGGTCTCGCTCAGCCTGCAGATCTTCATCCCGTTCCCGCGCTATGCGCCTTTCCTCAAATGGCTCACCGTCGCGCTGCTCGCGTACGTCGGCACGGTGCTCATCGTGCACGTGTCGCTTGCGGAGCTCTTCTCCGGCGCCTTCGTCCCGCGCCTGTCGAGGAGCGGCGATTACGCGGCGATGTTCGTCGCGGTGCTCGGCACGACGATCAGCCCCTACCTCTTCTTCTGGCAGGCGTCGCAGGAAGTCGAGGAGCAGCGCGCCACCGAGGGCCACGAGCCGCTGCGCGAGGCACCGGCGCAGGCGCGCGCGCACCTACGCCGCATCAAGTTCGATACCTACATCGGCATGATCTATTCGAACCTGATCGCGCTCTGCATCATGCTGACGACCGCCGTGACCCTGCATGCGGCCGGCGTTACGGAGATTTCGACCGCCGAGCAGGCGGCGCAGGCGCTGCAGCCGATCGCCGGCCCGTTCGCCTTCCAGCTCTTCGCGCTCGGCATCATCGGCACCGGCCTTCTGGCAGTGCCGGTGCTCGCCGGGTCGGCGGCGTACGCGGTCGCCGAGACCTTCCGCTGGCCGATCGGCCTCGGCCTCCCGCTCGCCGAAGCGCGCGGCTTCTACCTGATGCTCTCCGCCGCGACGCTGCTCGGCGTGGCGATCGATTTCTCCGGGGTCGACTCGATCCGCATGCTGCTCTGGGCGGCGATGGTGAACGGCGTGATCTCGGTGCCGATCATGGCGGTGATGATGCTCCTCGCCGTGAGGCCGGCGGTGATGGGCCCTTTCGTGATCGGCCGCCGGCTGCGCCTGCTCGGCTGGCTCGCCACCGCCGTCATGGCAATCGCCGTCGCGGCGATGTTCGCGCTTGCCTAGCGCGTCGAGTACATCGCCTTGCCCGCGACGGGCATTTCGGCGCTGAGGATCTCGCCGTTCGCCGAGTCGGTGATGTAGAGCGTCTTGCCTTTGAACGCGATGTTGGTCATCAGCCGATGCTCGCTTCCGGCATGGACCAGGTGCGTAGGCAGGCAGTTCGAGTCGAAGCGCCAGATGCCGACGCCGAGATGGCAGACGAGGAGCCCGTCGTCGTCATCGGTCTCGATGCCGTCCGGTCCCGCATGGCCGCCGGAGAGCTGGATCGCCACGCCGGTCTTCGACGGCGTACCGCCCGCCATCAACGGCAGGCGCCAGATCTGCTGCGAGCGCGTGATCGCCACGTACACCTGCGTGTTCTTCTTGTTGAGCGTGATGCCGTTCGGCGACGGCGCGTTCGCGACGAGCCTTTGCAGCTCGCCATTGGCCCTCAGCCGCCAGACGCGCCCGGTCGGGTCGGTGATGCCGCTTTGCCCTTGATCCGTGAAATACAGGTCGCCGTTGTCGGCGAAGTGCAGGTCGTTCAGTCCCTTGAAGCTCTCGCTGAAGGCGGTCTCCAACACGGCCTCCATGCGTCCACTCTTGGGATCCAGGGATAAGAGCCCCTTGCGGTAATCGGCGATGAACGCGCGCCCGTCGCGGTGGAACTTGAGGCCGTTCGGCCAGCCGTCGTATTGCGCCGCAAGGTCCCAGTTGCCCTTCGGATCGATGCGGAAGATGCGGCTGTAGGGGATGTCGACGCACCAGAGGTTGCCTTCGCGGTCGAAGGACGGACCTTCGAGGAAGCTGTCGACCTCGGCACCCTGCCGGTTGGGGTCCGACCACGGCGTGCGCCCGCGCTTGCGGAACTTGGCGGGCAGCGAAGTGAATGGCCGGACGGGAAGTTTTTCGAGCGCTTGGAATGGATTGAACATGGAATGCAGCGAAGAATACGGGTGTTCACCCACCAACGTCCACAGGAGGAGTCCCCGGCATGAGAACCACCACAGCACTGGCCGCTCTGGCCATGGCGTTCGTTTCTGCAACCGCTCTCGCGCAAACCAACGTGCGCGTGCGCGGCACCATCTCCGAAGTCAACGGCGATGTGCTGACCGTCAAGTCGCGCGAAGGGCGCGACATCAAGCTCAACCTCGCGCCCGATGCGCAGGTCGTGACGACGAAGAAGACGAGCGCCGCCGAGTTCAAGCCGGGCAGCTACATCGGCGTCACTTCCGTGAAGGGGCCCGATGGCCGCCTCGTCGCAAAGCGCATTCATGCGCTCGGGCCGCAGGTGCCGCAGATGCACGGGGCATGGGACTCGATCCCGAATTCGATGATGACGAACGCCAACCTGGCGAGCAGCGCTCAGGTGAGCGGCGGCAACGAGCTCACGCTGAAGTACAAGGACGGCGAGCAGAAGATCCTGGTCACGCCGGAAACCGAGTACTTCACGTTCGAGCCCGGCACGCGCGCCGACCTGAAGCCGGGCGAGACGATCTTCAGCGGCGCCCGCGTCGAAGGCGACGGGAAATTCATGACGCAGCGCGTCGCCGTCAGCAAGAACGGCGTCAAGCCCCCGCAGTAACGAACTTCCCGGCGCTGTCGCCCGCGATCCGGCCGTACACCGCGCCATTGGTGAGGCCGGAGCCGCCGGGATAGTTGAACCAGAAGATGCCGCCGACGAGCTCGCCAGCGGCAAAGAGGCCGCGGATCGGCTCGCCGTCGGAGCTGATCACCTGCGCTTGCGTGTTGATCTTCAGGCCGCCGAAGCTGAACGTGATGCCGCAGGTGACGGCATAGGCTTCGAACGGCGGCGTGTCGAGCGTGTTGGCCCAGTTGCTCTTGTTCACTTCCAGGCCCTCGGTGCAGCGCCCGTCCTTGATGTTGGGGTTGAACGGGATGTCGGTGCGCACCGCCGCGTTGTAGCTTTTCAGCGTTTCGAGCGCGGCCTTCTGGTCGGTGTCCTCCATCTTCGACACCAGCTCTTCCAGTGTGTTGCCGGTGACCTTGGTCACCTGGCGGATGCGATATTCGTCGCGCAGCTGCGGCTTCATCTTGGCGTCGAAGATCTGCCAGGCGAACTGGCGCGGCTGCTGCAGGATGACGCGGCCGTACTTGGCGTAGGTGTAGTTGCGGAAATCCGCGCCCTCGTCGACGAAGCGCCTGCCCTCGGCATTGATGTACACGCCCCAGGGATACGAGTGCTTCTGGAAGCCGTCGCCCACCGCGAGGTCCCCGGTCTCCGGCGCGTTGCGGTCCCAGGCGACGGCGTGGCAGCCCGACCAGTTGCCGTACGCGGCCGCGCCGGCGTCGAGCGCCATGCGGATCGCGTCGCCCGTGTTGAAGCGCGTGCCGCGCACCTTGGCGAGCTCCCAGCCCGGGCCCATGTAGCGCGTGCGCCATTCGGTGTTGGCCTGGAAGCCGCCGGCGGCGAGCACCACGGCCTTTGACTTCACCGTGCGGGTTTTTCCGGCGTGGCGAACCACGACGCCATGCACGCCGTCGTCGTCCGCGACGAGCTCGAGCGCGCGCGCGCCATACCAGATCTCGATACCGGCCTTCTTCGCGATCTGCGTCTCCGCCTCGACGAGGCCCGGTCCGCCCCCGACCGCCTCGACGGTAAGCCCGCCCCAGAACTTGAACTTGCCGCCGATCTTGAAGGCCTGCCGGCCCCACGCGGCCGTGAAGCGCACGCCGCGCTTTCGCATCCACTGCGCGGTGGGCAGGCTCTGCTTCACCAGGATCTCGGTGAGGTCCGGATCGCACCGGTACTCGGTGACCCGCGCCATGTCGTCGAGGAACTGCTCTTCGGTGTAGGTGCCG
>DATDCR010000560.1:0-8103 GCA_036524215.1 Burkholderiales bacterium | reverse complement strand
ACTCTCGACTTTCTTGACGCGGCCGAGATCCTTGATGGTCGCCTTCTCGAGCTGCAGGCCGAGCTCTTCGCTGATCACGGTGCCGCCTGTGAGGACGGCGAGGTCATCGAGCATCGCTTTGCGGCGGTCGCCGAAGCCGGGCGACTTGACCGCCAGGGTCTTCAGGATGCCGCGCAGGTTGTTGACCACCAGCGTGGCGAGCGCCTCGCCTTCCACTTCCTCGGCGATGAGGAGGAGCGGCTTGCCGGCCTTCGCCACCTGCTCGAGGAGCGGCAGCATCTCGCGGATCGAGCTGATCTTCTTGTCGTAAAGGAGGACGTAGGCGTCCTCCAGCACGGCGATCTGCTTCTCCGCGTTGTTGATGAAGTAGGGCGAGAGGTAGCCGCGGTCGAACTGCATGCCTTCGACCAGCTCGAGCTCGTTCTGCAGCGACTTGCCGTCCTCGACCGTGATCACGCCTTCCTTGCCGACCTTGTCCATCGCGTCGGCGATGATCTTGCCGATCTCGGCGTCGAGGTTGGCGGAGATCGAGCCGACCTGGGCCACTTCCTTCGACGAGGCGCAGGGGCGCGAGATCTGCTTCAGCTCGGCGACGATGGCGGTGACCGCCTTGTCGATGCCGCGCTTGATGTCCATCGGGCTCATGCCCGAGGCGACGTACTTCATTCCCTCGCGCACGATCGCCTGGGCGAGCACGGTGGCGGTGGTGGTGCCGTCGCCGGCGACGTCGGAGGTCTTGGAGGCGACCTCCTTGATCATCTGCGCGCCCATGTTCTCGAACCGGTCCTTCAGCTCGATCTCTTTCGCGACCGAGACGCCATCCTTGGTGATGGTCGGCGAGCCCCACGAGCGCTCGAGCACCACGTTGCGGCCGCGCGGCCCCAGCGTGATCTTCACGGCGTCGGCGAGGATGTTGAGACCGCGCACCATGCGGCTGCGCGCGTCGTCGTTGAAGCGGACGTCTTTGGTGCTCATTGGTTTCCTTCCACGATGCCCATGATGTCTTCCTCGCGCAGGACGAGGAACTCGTCGCCCTTCACGCGCACGGCCTGGCCGGCGTACTTGCCGAACAGCACGCGGTCGCCGGCGTGGAGGTCGAGCGGGATCAGCACGCCGTTGTCGCTCCTGCGGCCGTTGCCTACCGCCAGGACTTCGCCCTGGTCGGGTTTCTCCGCTGCGGTGTCGGGAATCACGATCCCTGACGCAGTCTTCTTTTCCTCGTCGAGACGCTTGACGATTACGCGGTCGTGCAACGGACGGATGTTCATCGGCTTCCTTCAGTGGTGAATGGACCCGCCGCGAGGAACGACTCGCGCGGCAGGGAATTGGGGGTGCTGCTGCCCGACGGTGATACGGCCTTGGATTCAGGGTACCACCCATTGGTACCCCGCTATGTGCGGTAGAGCGCCTACGGGCGCCTAATTCGGGGTCAGCGCCTAATTCGGGGTCAGGGCACTAATTAGTCCGGGGACGGAGCCCTATCTAGTCAGGGCTCCGTCCCGAAGCGAGTTAGGGCTCCGTCCCCGAATTACTTGGTGCCGACGTGCAGGACGCGGCCCTGGCGGTCGCCTTCGTACATGCGCACCACCATGCCTTCGGGATCGAAGCCGACGCGCTTGCCGTCGGCGAAGCCGTACGAAGCGTTCATGCTGCCGAGCACGCCCTTGTAGCCGCGAGTGGCCTGCATCGCCTGGCGCAGCTTCTCCTTGTCGGTGCTGCCGGCGCGACGGATGGCGTCGGCGACGAGCATCACGCCGTCGTAGCCGTAGCCCATCATGTTGTACGGCTCGACGCCCATCTCCTTCGCATAACCGGCGATGAACTGCTTCACCTGCGGCTTCGCCGGGTCCCAGGCGTCGACGAAGACGATGCCGTCGAGCAGCCCCTTCGCGACCGTCATGTACACCGGCACGGCGAGGTTGTAGTTGCCCACCAGCGGCGTCTTCATGCCGTGCTGCCGGTACGCCTTGAGGACGAGCAGGTTTTCCGGCGTGAGGAGCGTGGCGAGGAAGATGGCGTCGGGCTTCGCCGCGCGCACCTTCTGCATCTGCGCCTCGGCGGACTGCGCGCCGGAGGGCACTACCTCGTCGCTTACCACCTCGATCCTGTTCTTGTCGAACTCGGCCTTGAAGGCCTTCGCGGTCGCCGCGCTGATTGCGGAGTTGTCGGACACGAGCGCGACGCGCCGGTACTGCTTCTCGCGCGCGTAGGAAAGCAGCGTCGCGATCTGCGTCGAGGCGAGCGGCCCGGTCTGCCAGAAGTTCGGGTTCTGGATCTGCGTGGTCAGCGTGTCGACGGTGAGCGAAGGCGCGAGGTGCGGCGTCTTCGTCTCGACGGTGACGGTCTGCGCCTGCAGCGCGGCGACGGTATGCGTGAGCGAGAGGATGAAGGCCGCGCCCGCGTCCTCGAGCTTGCGCGCGGCGGTGGCGGAGAGGTCGGGCTTCGACTGGTCGTCCTCCATGAGGAGCTCGACCTTGCGCCCGAGCACGCCGCCCTTGGCGTTCAGTTCCTTCGCCGCGTAGACGGCGCCCTGCGTGATCGGCTCCGACCAGGCCTTGGCGAAGCCGATGCGATCGACGATCAGGCCGATCCGGATCGGATCCTGCGCGAGAACGGGGGCTGCGAATGCGGCGAGCGCGGCGGCGCACACCGCGAGAATCGACTTCGTCATGGTGGGGTCCTCCTCCTTGGAGCGGATTCTAATTCGGGGTCAGGGCACAATCGCAAATGAGAAAAATAGGGTCTGTCCCCATTTGAGCCTTTCCTACCTCGCGGGCGGCACGGCGATCGTGGCCGCGGCGCTCGCCGCCGCATGGTGGCGCGGCCGGCGGCCGTCGAACGAGCGCGACTGGCGTCCGGAGGTGGCGCGCCTGGCGACCGCGGAGGTGAAAGGCGAGCGCGTGACGGTCAGGAACGTGCGCAATTTCCGCTACCGCAGCGTGGAGGAGTTCGACGAGCGCTGGGAAGAGCGCTCGTACGATCTCGCGGGGCTGGAGGGCCTGGATCTCTTTTTTATCTACTGGGGCGCGCCGCTCATCGCGCACACGATCCTCTCCTGGTCGTTCGCGGACGGCCAGCGCCTCGCCATCTCGGTCGAGACGCGAAAGAAGAAGGGGCAGGAGTATTCCGCCTGGAAGGCGTTCTTCCGCCAGTACGAGCTCGTCTACGTCGTGGCGGACGAGGAGGACGTGATCAAGCTGCGCACGAACTACCGGCGCGAGGTCGTCTACCTCTATCGCGTGCGCACCTCGCGCGCGGCGGCGCGGGCGCTGCTCCTCGACTATCTCGATGCGATCAACGTCGTGAGCCGGCGGCCGGTCTGGTACAACGCGCTGGTGGCGAACTGCACGACCGTCATCCGCGACCGCGTGGTGCATGCCGGCGGCAGGCTGCCGCTTTCGTGGCAGCTCTACGCCAATGCCTACCTGCCCGAGCTCCTCTACCGGCGCGGCACCATCGATACCAGCCGGCCGTTTGCCGAGCTGAAGGCGATGAGCCGCATCAACGAGCGCGCGCTCGAGGCGGAAACGGCGAACGGGGCGATCGACTTCTCGGCGCGCATCCGCGCCGGGTTGCCGATGCCCCGCTTGTCCTAGCTGCGGACTGCGTTACTTCGTGGTCGTCGTGCTGTCGGACGAGCTGCCGCCCATCGAGCCGCTGGAGCTCGGCAGGGTGGTGCTGCTCGGCGAGGTCGTCGAGCTGGAGCTGCCGCTGCCGCTCATGCCCGAAGACGTGCTGCCCGAGGCGCCGCTCGAGCCCGAGCTCGACTTCGTGAAGTAGGCGTCCCACTCCGAGCGCGAGACCTGGCCGTCGTTGTTCGTGTCGGCGGCCGAGAAGTTCGGCGACGAGATGCTGCTCGACGAGCCGGCGGCGCTGCTGCCGGACGTGGAGGGCAGGGTCGAGGACGAGGACGACGAGGACGGCGTGCTCGACGTGTCGGTCGAGCTGCTGCCCGACGCCGACGGCGTCGAGGAGGTCGACGGGCTGGTCGAGGACGGGCTGCTCGAAGACGAGGAAGAAGACTGCGCTACGGCGAACGTCGACAGCGCAAAAAGTACCGCGGCGCTGGTAATGCCAAGGGTCTTGCTCATAGGATGAAGCCTCCGGTGGTGGGTGAGACTGCGCCACCTCCGTGCAAGCGCCGTGCCGAGGTTCGGGGTCGGAGATTCGGGGTCAGGGCACTAATTGTCTTGAAGAACGCCGGGGAATTAGTGCCCTGACCCCGAATTACGCGGTGCCGGCGGTGGCGAGGACCGCCTGCAGCAGCACGCTGCAGCCGGCGGCGCAATCCTCCGGCCGGGCGTTCTCGATCTCGTTGTGGCTGATGCCGCCTTCGCAGGGCACGAAGACCATGGCGGTCGGCGCGACGCGCGAGAGGTAGACGGCATCGTGCGCGGCGCCGCTGACGATGTCGCGATGGCTGAGGCCCAGCGCCTGTGCTGCGCTACGCACGCGGCCGACCAGCTCCGGCGCGAACTCGCTCGGCGGGAAGTAGACGACCTCCTGCAGGTCGATGGCGACCTTGCGCTTGCGCGCGATGCGCTCCGCGGTCTCGTAGAGCTCGCGCTTCATCGCCGAGAGCGTGGCGTCCCTGGCGTTGCGCAGGTCGACCGTCATGCGCACTTCCCCCGGGATCACGTTGCGCGAGTTCGGCTTCACCTGCAGCTGGCCGACCGTGCCGCGCGCGTTGTCGGGAAAGCTGTTGGCGATCCGGTTCACCTCCAGCGTGAGCTCGGCGGCGGCGAGCATCGCGTCCTTGCGCAGCTCCATCGGCGTCGGGCCGGCGTGCGCGTCCTGGCCGGTGATGACGACGTCGTACCAGCGCTGGCCGAGCGCGCCCTGCACCACGCCGATCGTGGTCTTCGTGTCCTCGAGCACCGGGCCCTGCTCGATGTGCGCCTCGAAATAGGCGCCGACCTTGTGCGGCCTGGCGTCACCCGCGCAGCCGGTGGCCTTCAGGGCGTCGGCTACGGTGACGCCGTCGGCGTCCTTGTTGCCGAGGATTTGTTGGAGAGCGTAAACCCCGGTGAACACGCCGGAGCCCATCATGGTGGGCACGAAGCGCGAGCCTTCCTCGTTCGTCCACGAGGCGACCTCGAGCGGGGCGCGGGTCTTCACGCCGGCATCGTTCAAGGCGCGCACCACCTCGAGGCCGGCCATGACGCCGTAGGCGCCGTCGAACTTGCCGCCGTTCGGCTGCGTGTCGAGGTGGCTGCCCATCACGACCGGCGGCGCGGCGGCGTCCGTGCCTTTGCGCCGCGCGAACATGTTGCCGATCGCGTCGACGCGAAGCTCGAGGTCCGCTTCGCGGCACCAGCGCGCGAAAAGCTCGCGGCCTTCGCGGTCGGCCGGCGTCAGGGTCACGCGGCGCACGCCGCCTTTGGGAGTGGCGCCGACGCGCGCGAGCGCCATCAGGGAAGACCAGAGGCGCTCGGCGTTGACGCGGGGTGCTTGCATGAGGGCGCCTAGGATAAATCCAATTCGGGGACAGAGCCCTAACTCTGCCGGGCTCCGTCCCGGAACCAGATAGGGCTCCGTCCCCGAACTAGTTAGTGCCCTGACCCCGAATTAGCGGGGTGACGCGCAGATCAGTGTGCCGCTCGCGGTGAAGCCGGTGACGAACTGGCCGGCAGGGCATTGCTGGCCGGCGGGGCCGGGGGTGGTGGGCGAGCCCGTCGCGCCGCCGGTGATGACCGGACCGCCGCCGCCGGGTCCCGGCCCGCCCGCGCCGCCGGGAACAGCGGCGACGAACACCGGGTTGAAGCGCGCGCGCGGCGAGACCGCGTTATCAGGGCCGACGGCTTCGATCGAAGCATTGAAGGTCACATTCGTCATGGTGCGGGGGACCGGAATGACGAAGCGGTTGCCGCTTGCCCCGACGATCGCGGGCTTGCCGGCGAGGTGCGCCGCCGGCGGCGGATCGACGTAGACGCGATATTCCCTGGCGTTCGGCACGCGATCCCAGGTGAGGACGATCGCGTCCGGCGCCGTCTGCTGCGCGTGCAGGTTGGCCGGCGCCGGCGTGGCGGCGCGCGCTTCGGCGCTCGCGCAGGTGGCTTCGACGAGATCCGCGCGAAGGTTGTTGTCCGACTCGCCCGGCTTCACCTCGCCGACCAGCCGATCGCCGACCACCGACTTGATGATGCCGCCGACCACCGGGCTCGCCGCGCCGCCCATGCCGCCGCGCATCACGACATGGACGGGATGCTGCCCGGCGTTGCGCAGCCGGCGCACGTGGCTGCCGTAGTAGTTGCGGCCATCGTTGCGCTGCTTCTCGTACTTCCAGTCGGTGATGAACACCTTCTTCTCGCCGGGCTGAAGCGTGAGCTTCTCGACGCCGAGGTTGCCGTCGGGGCGTCCCGGCGCGGCGAACGAATTGTCGGCGCGCTGGTACTCGAGCACGCATTGCGCGCCCGCCGGCGCTGCGACGGCCGCGAGGAATGCCATGATCGCGATACGCTTCATCAACCACCCTCCGCGGTGATGCCGCCGAAGCTGCGGCACTGGATCCTGCCGGTGATCTTCTCGCCGCCGGCCGCCACCGCGTCTAGGACGATGGTGCCGCCGGCGCCGGATTTCTCGATGCTCGCCTTGCCCGAGCCCTTGGTGTCGGTCTTCGTGCCGGCCTTCACCGTGTCGACGACGTAGCGCTTGCCGCCGGCCGAGAGCTGCAGCGACAGCATGACCGGCTTGCCGTCCTGCGGCTGCCACAGCGTGAGATTGAGCGATTGTTTGCCGGCGCGCTGCGCGACCGAATAGAGCGCGGCCGGCACGCCGTAGATGCTCGCGCGCGGCGCGGACCTGCATTCGCCCTGGCCGCTCGCCTGGTATTTCTCTCCCCCGGCCTGCAGCGAGACATCGACCTGCGCCAGGGCTGGCGCGGCGACGAAGGCGAGGAGCAAGAGGATCGCGTTCTTCAAGCAGCCGCGGATGCTAGCGAGGCGCGCGCGGCGCGTCTGTCGCAAAATCCCCTATGCCGCTGTCGATGTTTTACTTCCCGTGCTTCAGCACGAAGTCGGCGGCGATCCTGGCGATCTTCGGCTCGAGCGGGGCCCAGTCGCTGAAGGGCACGAGCGCGATCTCCTCGTCCTTCAGCTGCAGGTCGACGAGCTCGCAGCCGGGGATCTGCTGCGCGATGGCGCGGCCGCAGGCCCCGTTGTGCGTGAGGTCGTTGCCGGGAATGAGCAGGGTCGGCACCTTGATCGAGCGCAGCTTCTCTTCCTTCACGCCGTACATCGGCTCGACCGGCCCGCGCGTGAAGATCTGCAGCCAGTGCGTCATCACCTCGATGTACTTCTTGGGATCCATCTTCATCAGGCGCTCCTTGTTGGAGGGATTCGCCTGGATGCGCTCCTGGTACTGCTCGTGCGCGCAGACCGCGGCCATGCCGCCTTCTTTGGCGAGCTTGATGAACTGGCCGTAGTACATCTCCGGCAGGCGGCCCGCGGCGAACTTGCCGCCGGTCACGCGCATGAGGAAAAGCGCGCGCACGGCATCGGGATGACGCAGGTAAGTAATGACCGAGGTGCGGGCGCCGGAGGAGGCGCCACCCACCACCGCCGGCCGCGCGCCGAGCTTCCCCATCAGCTCGTGCAGATCGTCGGTCCAGATCTCCTCTTCGCCGTCCCGGCCGTCGATGATGACGTCGGAGGCGCCGGTGTTGCGGCGGTCGTGCAGCAGCACGCGCACGCCGTGCGCCGCGATCTTCTCGGCAAGCGGCACGAACTCGGCGAAGCCCCGGCGGCCGCCGGTGATGAGGACGAGCCAGGGGCCGCGCTCGCCGACGATTCGATAATGGATGTTGATACCGCGGACGTTTTGCGTAGGCATGGTCCGGCTATTGTCCGCGATTCCGGGACAGTGAATTGCGCGGTTCGCTGTTTATCCCGGGCCCGGGAATTGCCATCATGGCTCCATCTAAGGAGGCAGCGAATGGCGAAGGTCCTGGTCCTGTATTACTCGTCCTACGGACATATCGAGCGGATGGCCGAAGAGGTCGCCGCGGGCGCGCGCGAGGCGGGCGCGCAGGTGACGCTGAAACGCGTGCCGGAAACGGTGCCCGAAGACATCGCGAAGAAGTCGGGCTTCAAACTCGCGCAGAAG
>DATDCR010000559.1:0-4636 GCA_036524215.1 Burkholderiales bacterium | reverse complement strand
CGCGAGGTCGACGAGATCTTCGAGGTGCCGCTCGATTACCTGCTCGACCCGCGCAACCACCGGCGCGAGTCGCGCACGCTCGCCGGGCGGCTCGCCAGCTACTATGTCATCGAGCACCACGGCCGCATCATCTGGGGCGCGACCGCCGGCATGCTGATCAGCTTCTGCCGGCAGCTTGCGCTCGAGTCCATCGCGCCGCCAGGCGGCTGAAGTTCTCGAGCGAGTACAGGTGCGCGTAGACGAGGCCGAGGAAGCCCTTGTCGACGAGCGCTTTCAGCCGGGCGGCGGAGAGCGCGCCTAGCTTCGCCTCGGCGACGCGCGCCATGCCGCTCACCTGGATTTGCGGCGCGTCCTTCATCTGCACCGAGAAGGGCTCGAGCAGCTCGAGCCTGGCGAGCGCCGCGCACATCTGCGCGGTGCGCTCGAGATCCGCCTCGAAGCCCGCCAGGAGCTGCTCGGCGGCCTGCCAGCGCGGCGTCGGCGCGCCTTGCGCATCGAACAGCGGCACGCCGCCCGGATCGAGATAGGACTTCACCACGCACACCGCGCGTTGCGTGGAAAGGCAGAACGGGAAGCGGCGCACGTAGGCCGGCAGGTAGGCCTGGCGGTCCCATTCGCCGCTTGGATCGACGAACAGGTTAACGTTCGGCTCGAAGCCGAGCACGATCACCGGCGCGAAGCTCGCGCCGGCGTCGACGGTGGCGAAGACGACCGGATAGTCGCGCGCGGCGGCGGCGAACTCGCCCACCGAGACGGCGAGCGCGTTGATCGTGCGGCAGAACGACGGCGTGTTGCCCGCCGGCATGAGCACGCGATGCGATTTCTCGAGCGGCACGATCTCGTCGTAGCCGAACGGCGGGCTCAGCCGGGGCATGGTGGAACGATTGTATAAAATGAACTCATGAGCGTCCTCGCCATCATCGCCGCGCTCGTCATCGAGCAATGGCGGCCGCTCGGCGACCGCGTCGCGCTGCAGGGCACGCTCGCCTCCTGGGCGGGCTGGCTCGAGCAGTCGTTCAACGGCGGCGAGCGCCGGCACGGCGTGATTGCATGGCTGGTCGCGGTCGTGCCGCCGGCGCTCCTCGCGCTGGTCATCCATGCCGTGCTTTTCTCGGTCACGCCGCTCCTCGCGCTCCTCTTCAACATCGCGGTGCTGTACCTCACGCTCGGCTTTCGCCAGTTCAGCCATTACTTCACCGACATCCAGCTCGCCGTGAAGGCCGGCGACATGGACCGCGCGCGCGGCCTGCTCGAGCACTGGCGCGGCGCCTCGGGCGTGGTGCGCACGCGCGAGGAAGTGATCCGCCTGTCGATCGAGGAGGCGCTGCTCGCCTCGCACCGGCACGTGTTCGGCGTGCTGCTCTGGTACCTGGTGCTTCCCGGGCCGACCGGCGCCATCCTCTATCGGCTGGCCGCCTACTTCGCCTGGCGGTGGAAGGACCTCGGCGGCTTCGGGCAGTTCGCGAACCGCGTGTTCTACGTGCTCGAGTGGCCGGCGGTGCGGCTCACGGCGGCCGCCTTCGCGGTGGTCGGCGACTTCGAGGACGCGGTCTATTGCTGGCGCACGCAGGCGCGCAGCTGGTTCGATCCCAACGACGGCGTCATCCTGGCCGCGGGGGCCGGCGCGATGGGCGTGCGCCTGGGGATGCCGGTGCAGGACGTGGAAGGCATGCAGCCGCGCCCCGAGCTCGGCGTGGGCGAGCCGGCCGAAGGGCCGTTCCTCGACAGCACCGTCGGGCTTCTCTGGCGCGCCGTGGTGGTGTGGGTGTTCGTCCTTTGCCTGGTGACGATCGCGCGGCTACTGTAGGAATTCGGTAGGAATTCGGGGTCAGGGCACTAATTCACTACGCGCAGCTGCAAATTAGTGCCCTGACCCCGAATTCCTATACGCGCCGCAGCGCCAGCACTGTGTGAACTGCGCGCCGAGCTTCTCGCCGCAGCCGCAGGTCCACTCCGGCCCGTCGGCGCGCGGTGCGAAAAGGATCGCCTCGGCCCGCGCGGCGTCGTTCTCGTTCAGGAGCCACAGCTCGATCTGGCATTCGGCCGGCGGCAGGTCGCCCATGGCCGAGGAGAGATACTGGTTCTTCACCACGGCGCGGATGCCTTCGGCTTCCAGGAGGTTGCGCGCGTGGTGGACGGCGGCGAGGTTGAACGAGCTGTAGATTCGTTTCAAAGATTAAACAATGCGTCGCACTTTGCGGCGCAGATGAAATCGTTCTCCGACAGCCCGCCGATGGCGTGCGTCCAGTACTCGACGCGGCACTTGTTGTAGCCGACGTGCAGGTCCGGATGATGGTCCTCGCGATGCGAGATCCACGCGAGCGCATTGACGAAGGCCATCGTCTGGTAATAGTTCGAGAACGGATAGACCTTGGCGAGCCGGCCGTCCTCGATGATCCAGCCCTTCAGCTGCTTCAGCATCTCGCGCGCCTCGGCGGCGCCGTAGGGGGCCACGCCGCCTTCGCAGGGCTTGCATTTCTTCGTCGTCAGGTCGCTCATGAGCCGGTCAGCCTCGCAATGCGCGTCGCCGCGGGAGGATGTGAATCATAGAACGCCGAATGCAGCGGATCCGGCGTCAGGGTGGCGGCGTTGTCCTGGTAGAGCTTGACGAGCGCACGGACGAGCTCGCCCGCGCTGGCATGCTGCATCGCATAGGCGTCGGCCTCGAACTCGCGGCGGCGCGAGTAGCGGCTGGTGAGCGGCTGCAGGAAAAAGAGGAATTCCGGCAGCACCATGAGGAACAGCGCGAGCGCTGCCGCATCGCCCGGCGTGCGCACGCCGAGCCCGGTGTAGAACCATTCGCGGTGGATCAGCTGCCCGAGGACGAAGAGCACGACGAAGCTGATGCCGGCGGAGAGTGCCATCGCTTTCGCGATGTGGTGCAGGCGGTAGTGGCCGAGCTCGTGCGCGAGCACCGCCTCGACCTCCTGCGGCTGCAGCCGGTTGACGAGGGTGTCGAAGAGGACGATGCGCTTGCCGGCGCCGAAGCCGGTGAAGAAGGCATTGCCGTGGCTCGAGCGCTTGGAGCCGTCCATCAGGTACAGCCCGCTCGACCGGAAGCCGCAGCGCTCGAGAAGCCGCGCGACGCGCCCCGCCAGCTCGCCCTCGGTGATCGGCGTGAACTTGTTGAAGAGCGGCATGATGAGCGCCGGATAGATCATCATGAGGAGCGCCGAGTAGGCGATCCACACGATCCAGACGTAGAGCCACCAGTAGGTTCCCATCTTGCCCATCAGCCAGAGCACCGCGAGAAGGAGCGGCACGCCGAGGATCAGGGCCACGACGGTGTGCTTGACGAGGTCGGTCACGTAGAGGCGCACGGTCATGCGGTTGAAGCCGAAGCGGCTCTCGATGCCGAAGGTGCGGTACGCGCTGAGCGGCAGGCCGATCAGCGCCTGCAGGAGAAGCACGCTGAGAAGGAGCGCGGTGCCGTGCGCGATCGAGCCCGAAGCAAAGGCGCCGCTCCAGGCGGAGGAGAGCCACTCGAGCAGCCCGCCGAGCGTGAAGACGAGCACCGTGGCGGCGCCGACCAGGAGCTCGATTGCGCCGAGCCCGGTTTTCGCCACGGTGTAGTCGGCGGCCTTCTGGTGGGCGGCGAGCGAGATGCTGTCGGCGAAGCTCGGCGGCACGGCGGCGCGATGCGCCTTCACGTGGCGCATCTGGCGCTGCGCGAGCCATAGCCGCGTCGCGCTCGCGGCGACGAGCGCGGCGAGGAAAAGCCAGGTCAGTGCATTCGGCATGTCGAAGCTAGAATAAGCCATGGCCGGAGCCGCGGACAACAGCGCCAACCATCTCATCTGGATCGACATGGAGATGACCGGGCTGCAGCCCGATTCCGATCGCATCATCGAGATCGCGCTGCTCGTCACCGATGGGCAGCTCGAGCCGGTCGCCGAGGGGCCCGTGATCGTGGTGCACCAGCCCGACGAAGTGCTCGAGGCGATGGATGCGTGGAACCGGAACACGCACAAGAAGAGCGGCCTCATCGACAAGGTGCGCGCCTCGACGCTTAGCGAGGCCGACGCCGAGCGCCAGGCGCTCGAGTTCCTCTCGCGGCACGTGCCGGCCAATGTGTCGCCGATGTGCGGCAACTCGATCTGCCAGGACCGCCGCTTCCTCGCGCGCTGGATGCCGCGCCTGGAGGCGCATTTCCACTACCGCAACCTCGACGTGTCCACGCTCAAGGAGCTCGTGCGGCGCTGGAAGCCGGAGCTCATGAAGGGCGTCGTCAAGGAAGGCAAGCACGAAGCGCTCGCCGACATCCTCGAGTCTCTCGAAGAGCTGAAGTTCTACCGGCGCAGCGTGATGACGATCTAGGGGAATTCGGGGTCAGGGAATTCGGGGTCAGGGCACTAATTCGCAGCTGTGCGTATTGAATTAGTGCCCTGACCCCGAATTCCTAGGGCTTCGGCATGGTGCCGGTGAAGGAGCCCGACGGCGTGCCGGGCGTGCCGCCCTTCGAGGCCTCGGCGCCCCTCGCGCCGCCACCGGAGGCGTCGTCTCCCACCGAGGTGCCGTTACGCTGCAGGCCGACGCGCGGAGACGAGCGCTTCTTCTTCTCCGCCTTCTCCGCCGGCTTGGCTTCCTCCTTCTTGGCTTCGTCTTTCTTCGCCGGCTGCGAATGGGCCGCCGGCAC
>DATDCR010000558.1:0-3014 GCA_036524215.1 Burkholderiales bacterium | reverse complement strand
CCTCACCTGGATGATGCAGCCGCCCCAGTCGGTCATGCAGTACGGTATGTGCACGTCCTGGATGATTCCCGGCTGCAGCCGGTTGCACAGCTCGAAGATCGCCGCTTCGCGCACCGTGGTGTCGATGTTGGAGTCGTCCATCGTGTGCACACCGAGCGGGAAGATGATCGGCCTCGACTCGGGCTTGCGCATGGTGATCGCGCTGACATGGAAGGTCGGCGCCTTGTACGCCTTGCCCATGTAGCCGGCCCACTCCGGGTGGAAGAAGGTCTTGCCCTGCACGCCGGCGGCTTCCGACTCGCCGGTCTCGTAGCGCTTGTCGCGCGGATGGATGACGCCCTCCAGCACGTACTCGGCGTCGGCGAGCGCATAAGCGTCGACCGTGCGCGCCTTGACGAGGCGAATGGGAGAGCCCTGCACGGCCCCGGCGATGCCGATCTCGTCGCAGCCTTTCGGCAGGATGACGTAATCGAAGCCGGCGCCGGCGAGCAGCGTGCAGGCCGGCGGCACACCGAAGCACATGGTGAGCGGGATCGGCTTGTCGTCGTCGTAGTGCTGCGTATAGACCTGCCACATGTGCGAGCCGGGCGAGATCTGGAAGGTGCCGACGTTGCCCCAGCGGAAGTTCATCCGGTTGTAGCCGAGGTCGGAGCCGCCGTCGAAGTACTCGCCGGCGACGCAGCGGATGCCGGAGCCGATGGTGAGCTCGGGCTCGAGCGCGGTGTGGCGAATGGCCGTGATCCACTTGTTGACGTCCGGCGTTCCCGTGATCACGTGCTCCTGGACCGGCGCTTCCTTCTGGTCGATCACCACCGGCTTCAGCGGCCGCGTCAGCGCCTGCGCGAGCTTGCGCGTGCGCTCGGGCGAGTCGGCCCAGCCGAACATGCGGTTGATGAGGTTGATGTCGCCGAAGAGATTGGTGATGGCCCGCGCGTGCGGCTTGCCCTTCACCTTGTTGAAGAGCATCGGCAGGCTGCCGTCGAAATGCTTCTGCAGCCCGGTGATCTCGAGGTCCGGATTGACTTCGCGTTCGGTCTCGATCAGCAGGCCTTCCTTGCGCAGCCACTCGACCGTGCTGCGCAGGCTGGTCACGTCGGGTTTCACGGCACTGGAACTCGCGGGCTTCATTGCATCTCCTTACTTGAGTGAGCGCACCGGCGGCACGTGGGACATCTGCCCGTCCCAGCGCTTGGCGAAGGCGGCGTCGATTTCGAACTGGTCGAGCACGCGCGCGACGATGTGGTCCACCATGTCGTCGAGCGATGTCGGCTTGTTGTAGAAGGCGGGCATCGGCGGCAGGATGCACACCCCCATGCGGGCGAGCTTCAGCAAATTCTCGAGATGGATCTCCGAGAGCGGCGTCTCGCGCGGCACGAGCACCAGGCGGCGGCGCTCCTTGAGGATCACGTCCGCGGCGCGGTGCACCAGGTTCTCGCCGTAGCCGTGCGCGATGGCACCGACCGTGCGCATCGAGCAAGGCGCGATGATCATGCCGCCGGTGCGGAAGGAGCCCGACGAGATGGTCGCCGCCATGTTCCCCGTGCCGTGCACCACCGAAGCGAGCTCCTCGAGGTCGGCGAGCTTCTTGCCGGTCTCGTGCTCGACGGTCTGCAGCCCCCACTTGGAAAGCACGAGGTGGGTCTCGACTTTCGCCGCTTTCAGGGCTTGCAGCGTGCGCAGGCCGAAGATCGCGCCCGTCGCGCCCGTGATGCCGACGATGATGCGCTTTACCATGGCGGTCTATGTCCGAAAAAGTGCTGGCTTATCTCGCCGCCCACAACGTGATGACCCTCTCGACGTCCGGACCCGACGGTCCCTGGGCGTCCGCGGTCTTCTACGCGAGCGATGCTTTCACCTTCTATTTCGTGTCGTCGCCCAAGTCGCGGCACGCGGCCAACCTCGCGCGCGATGCGCGCGTCGCCGCGGCGATCCACGAGGACTACAAGGACTGGCGCGCGATCCAGGGCATCCAGCTCTCCGGCAAGGCCGAAAGGCTTGAAGGGACGGCGCGCGATGCCGGGCTCGAGGTCTATCGCCGCAAGTTCCCCTTCCTCGCGCTCGAGGCGAGGCTGCTCGACGCGCTCGGCAAGGCGCACTGCTACCGCCTGGTCGCGGAAGAGCTTCACTGGATCGACAACGCGATGGGCTTTGGCGCGCGCACCCAGATCCTTCAGCGCAGCAGGTAGCCGAACTTCTCCAGGGCGAGCTTCGTCTCCTCGGGCGTCGGCTGGTTCACCTTCGGGAACTGGTCGCGCCAGTGGAAGGGGCGGCACGCGTCGATGATGGCGCGCGAGTTGGTGTTGTTGCCCTTCGCCTTTTCCTCCGGCGGAATGCGCGGGTCGAGCGGCGTGCTCCAGGTGCCGTGGATGATGTCGATCGAGGTCGCCGGATCGGAGCGCGTGAGCATCGCCCACATCAGCGCCTCGAGGTCCGAAACATCGATGTCGTCGTCGACGACGACCACGTACTTGCCGGAATAGGCGCCCGCGTGGCACTGCGAGGCGACGTGGCCGGCCTGCTTCGAATGGCCGGCATAGCGCTGCTTGATGGAAATTCCCAGCAGCAGGCGCGAGCCGCCGACCTCATGCGCCCAGACGGCCTTCACGTCCGGCACGCCCGCGCGCTGCACGTACTGGCGGATCAGCGCCGAGCGCATCACCGCGCGGTAGCGCGCCTGCTCTTCCGGCGGACGCTGCGGCGGGCAGCCGAGCAGGATCGGATTGTTGCGGTGGTAGATGGCCTTGATGTCGAACACCGGTTCTTCGCGCATGTCGCTGCCGTAGTAGCCGGTCCACTCGCCGAACGGGCCTTCCATCTTGCGCTTGCCCGGCTGCACATATCCCTCGAGCACGATCTCGGCGTTCGCCGGGAATGGCAGGCCGGTGACCTTGCCGCGCACGACCTTGAGGGCCTTGCCGCGCAGGCCGCCGACGATGTCGAACTCGCAGACCCCGTAGGGCATCTCGCTGCACGCCGTGAGGAAGGTGAGCGGATCGCCGCCGGCGACGATGACG
>DATDCR010000557.1:0-7765 GCA_036524215.1 Burkholderiales bacterium | reverse complement strand
GCCGCCATCCAGCGAGTCGCTGCCGTAGAGCGTTACGAGCGAGTCGTTGCATTCACCTACGATGACGGTGTCATTGCCCGGGTAGAGGCTGGTGTGAAGATCATTGAATCCGAAGATGGTGTCGTTGCCAGCACCGCCCTCGAGACGGTTGCTCGAGTCGTTGCCCTGGATCAGGTTCTCGATGTCGTTGCCGAAGCCGTTCAGCGCGGTGCCATTGGGCAGCAGGAGGTTGTTGACCCAGGCCGGCAACGTATAGCTCGGCAGCGTGCTGCGCACCTCGTCGATGCCGGCGTTCTGGGCTTCGACGACGAGGTCGCCGGCATTGTCGACGAAGTAGACGTCATCGCCATCGCCGCCGACCATGCTGTCGGCACCGGCAGCGCCATCGATGGTGTCGTTGCCGCCGAAGCCGTTGATCGTGTCATTGCCGCTGGTACCCAGCAGCGAGTCGTTGCCGTCAGTGCCGTTGATCGTGCTTCCGGAGGGCGGGGGAGGAGGCGGCGGGGGCGGCGTCGCGGTGCCGAAGACGTTGAGGTCGGCGGCGGTGATGGTGGGCGCGCCCTGGAACGTGGCGATGAGCTGCGCCGTGCCGGCGCCGCTGCCATCCGCGTCGTAGAAGAGCTGCCCGGTGCTCGTGTTGTAGATGATGCGGTCGTCCGCATCGTGGCCGCCGGTGGCGCCGGCGCCGGCGAAGAAGCGCACGTCGCCGGAGGCGAATCTGCCGCTCGCGCCGATCGCGCTGAAGCCGGCGGCATCGAGCTGGATCTTGTCCCAGTTGCTGTCGAAGTTGGTGACGAGATCCGCGTTCGTGGCACCGGATTCGTGGAAGGCATAACTGTCCTGGCCGGAGCCGCCGGACATCGTGTCGTTGCCGGCCGAGCCTTCGAGCCAGTCGTTGCCGCTGTCGCCAAAGATCGTGTCGTTTCCCGCGCCGCCGACGATGGAATCGGCACCGTCATTGCCGGCGAGGAAGTCGCTGCCGCCGAAGCCGTTGATGGTGTCGGGGTCTGCACCCCCGGAGAGCTGGTCGTTGCCCTCCGTGCCGTTGATCGTTGCCATGAGAATGAGAACCCCTAGTGAACGTCGCGCGCCAGTATTGGGAATGTCCGTTGTGCCGTCGATGACCCGCTAAGCCTGTCGCAGGGCGGTGACATGGCCCGAGCGGGCGCGGTTGCGGAATAGAGCCTGCACACCGATTCTGGAAAAGTGTCGGCGTGCACAAGGTCCTCGCAGGCTTGCGGCCGTACCTCGCCTTTGCGGCGCTGTTCAGCCTCTCGATCAACCTGCTGCTGCTCGCGCCGCCGCTCTACATGCTGCAGGTGTTCGACCGCGTGCTGACGAGCCGCAGCCCCGAGACGCTGCTCCTCCTAACGCTCGCCGTCGCGCTCGCGCTGGCGATCATGGCGGCGCTGGACGTGGTGCGGTCCTATCTCCTGGCCGCGGTCGGCGCAGCGCTCGACCGCATGCTCGGCCCGAAAGTGCTCGAAGGGCTGCTCGCCGAAGCGGGCCGGCTCGGCGGCCGGGAGTACACGCACGCCCTGCGCGATGTGAACAGCCTGCGCAGCTTCCTCGGCGGCGCCGGCATCCTCGCGCTCTTCGACGCGCCGTGGCTGCCGGTGTTCGTGGTGGTGATCGCGCTCTTCCATCCGCTGATGGGCGCCATGGCGCTGGCGGGTGCGCTCACCATGCTCACCCTGGCGTTCGTCAACGAGCGGCTCACGCGCCGCCCGCTCGAGCGGGCGCAGGCGGAAGGCCGGCGCGGCGCCCGCTTCATCGATGCCAGCGTGCGCAACGCGGAGGTGGTGAATGCGCTCGGCATGCTGCCGGCGGTGACGCGGCGCTGGTCGGCGCTGAACGAGGACGCGCTGGCCGAGCATGCCAGGGCGGCCCGCTCGGGCGCTGCGCTTTCCGGCATGACCAAGTTCGCGCGCCAGGCGATCCAGAGCGCCATGCTCGCCCTCGGGGCTTACATCGTGCTCGAGCAGCAGGTCACCGCCGGCGTGATGATCGCGGCGACGATTCTCCTCAGCCGGGCGCTCGCCCCGGTGGAGCAGCTCGTGGGCGGCTGGCGCAACCTGGTGGAGGCGAGGGCGGCCTGGCGGCGCCTCGACGAGCTGTTTCAGCATAAACCGGAGGAAGAACCGGGAACCGCCTTGCCGGCGCCGGAAGGCCGCTTGAGCGTGGAAGGCGTGGTCTTTGGCCTGCGCAGCGCGCCCCGGCCGATCCTGCGCGGGGTCGGGTTCGCGCTCGCTCCCGGCGAGCAGCTCGGCATCATCGGCCCGAGCGCTTCGGGCAAATCGACGCTCGCCCGGCTCATCGTCGGGGTGTGGCGGCCGAACGCGGGAGTGATCCGCCTGGACGGCGCCGACGTTTCGGCATGGCCGCGCGAAAGCCTCGGGCCGTACCTCGGCTACCTGCCGCAGGACGTCGAGCTCTTCGCCGGCAGCGTGACGCAGAACATCGCCCGCCTTGGCGAGCCCGACGACGCGCTGGCGATCCGCGCGGCGCAGCGCGCGCACGTGCACGAGCTCATCCTGCGGCTGCCGAAGGGCTACGACACCGAGCTCGGCGAAGCGGGCGGCGCGCTCTCGCCGGGCCAGCGGCAGCGCATTGCCCTGGCCCGCGCGCTTTACGGCGACCCGCGCCTCGTCGTGCTCGACGAGCCGAATGCCAACCTCGACCAGGAAGGCGAGCAGGCGCTGCTCGCAGCGCTGCGCGGATTGAAGGACGACGGCGTGACGGTCGTGCTGATCGCGCACCGGCCGTCGCTGCTTGCGAGCGTGGACAAGGTGCTCGTGCTGCGCGACGGCGGCGTGGAGGCCTTCGGCCCGCGCGCCGAGATCCTGCAGCGGGTCGTGAGGCGCGCCGCATGAGCGAGCTCAAGCGCCTTGTCGCGGCCGGCCTCTTCATCATCGTGGCCGGCATGCTCGGCCTGGGCGGCTGGGCGGCGCTGGCGCCGCTGTCCGGGGCCATCGTCGCGCCCGGCTTCGTCAAGATCGATCTCAACCGCAAGGTGGTGCAGCACCAGGAAGGCGGCATCGTGCGCGAGATCCGCGTGCGCGACGGCGATCGCGTGAAGCAGGGGCAGGCGCTCGTCGTGATCGACGACGTGCGGGTCGACGCCACGGTGGACATGCTCTCGCTCCAGCTCGTCGCCGATCGCGCCAAGGCCGCGCGCCTTACGGCCGAAGCCGCCTACGCGCCGAAGGTCGCCTTTGCGGCCGACATCATCCGGCGCGAAGACGAGCTCAGGGTGCTCGAGATCCTCGAGCGCGAGCGCGCGCTCTTCCGCTCGCGGCGCGATGCGGTGGAAAGCCAGATCGCGTCGCTGCGCGCGCAGATCAGGGAAACGCAGACCGAGGCAGCCGCGCTCAACGAGCAGATCGCCGCCGAGGCGCGCGCCATCGCGCTGCAGAAGGAGGAGCTGAAGGCGAACGAGGACCTGCTGCGCCAGAACTACGTGCAGAAGACGCGCGTCCTCACGCTGCAGCGCGCGGTCGCCGAGTACGAGGCGCAGCACGGCCAGCATCGCGCCGACCTGTCGCGCACGCGCCAGAAGGCCGAGGAGCTCGAGCTTCGCATCATCACCGCGCAGAACGCCTACAAGCAGACGGCGGTCGACGAGCTCAAGGAGACGACCGCGCACATGTTCGACCTCGAGGAGAAGCTGCGTCCGTCGCGCGACGCGGCCGAGCGCCAGCAGGTGGTGGCGCCGATCGCGGGCGAGGTCGTCGGCCTTCGCGTCTTCACCTCCGGCGCGGTCGTCGGTCCGCGCGACGTGCTGATGGAGATCGTGCCGGCCGAGAAGACCCTGGTCATCGAGGCGCGCATCCGGCCCGAGGACATCAACCACGTGCGCAAAGGCTCGGTGGCCGACATCCGCCTCACCGCGTACAAGCAGCGCACCACGCCGCTCGTGCACGGCACGGTGAGCTATGTCTCCGGCGATCGCATGGTCGATCCGCAGAACGCCAACATCGCCTACTACGTCGCCCATCTCGAGGTGCCGCCCGCCAGCCTCGGCGACCTGCAGATGCAGGCCGGCATGCCCGCCGAGGTCTTCATCCGCACCGACAGCCGCACGGCGTTCGACTACCTTTTCGCGCCGGTCACGGCTTACCTGCGCCGCGCCATGCGCGAGCCGATCTGATGCGGCTGCTCTTCGTCCATCAGAACTTTCCCGGCCAGTACCGCCACCTGGCCGCGCATTACGCGCGCCAGGGCCACGAGGTCGTGGCGATCGGCGAGAAGAAGAATGTATTGCGCCAGCAGATCCCCGGCGTAAGGCTCCTCGCCTACGAGATCGGCGCCGCGGAGCCGAGCGGCTTCGAGGCGCCGATGGTGAGGGCCGTGCAGCGCGGCCGCTGCGTAGCCATCGGCGCCGGCCGCCTGCGCAGGTCGGGATTCGTCCCCGATGTCATGTTCGCCCACATCGGCTGGGGCGAGGCGCTGTTTCTCAAGGATGTCTTTCCCGAGGCGCCGCTCGTGCTCTACGACGAGTTCTTCTATCGGCGCCGCGGCGGCGATCTCGGCTTCGACCCGGAATTCCCCGCGACACCGGAGAAGCTCCTTCGCCTGCGCGTGATGAACGCGCCGCTGCTGATGGCGCTCGAGGCGGCCGATCTGGGCATGGCGCCGACGCGCTGGCAGCGCGTGCAGTTTCCGGCAGCGCACCAGAGCCGAATCGCCGTCATCCACGACGGCATCGCCACGGACGACGTGACGCCGCGCGGCGGGCCCAGAGAAGAGCTGATCACGTACGTTGCGCGCAACCTCGAGCCGTACCGGGGCTTCCACAGCTTCATGCGCGCCATCCCCGAGATCCAGCGCCGGCGCCCCCATGCGCGCATCGCGATCGTCGGAGGCGACGAGGTGAGCTATTCGCCGCGCCTGCCGCCGGGCGAGACGTACCGGGCGCGCCTGCTGAACGAGCTCGAGGGCCGCATCGACCTCTCGCGGGTGCAGTTCCTCGGCCGCATTCCCTACACGCAGTACCTCGAGGTGCTGCGCCGCTCGGCGGTGCACGTCTACCTCACCTATCCGTTCGTGCTCTCCTGGTCGCTGCTCGAGGCAATGTCGGCAGGTTGCCTGGTCGTGGCTTCCCACACGCCGCCGGTGGAGGAGGTGATCCGCGACCGCGAAAACGGGCTGCTGGTCGATTTCTTCTCGGCCGAGGCGATCGCGGCGCGGGTCGACGAGGCGCTGTCGATGGATTCGTGGCCCCTGCGCGTCGCGGCGCGGCGCACGGTGGTCGAGCGCTACGATCTGAAGCGCGTCTGCCTGCCCGCGCAGCTGCGCCTCGTCGAGGAGCTGCGCGCCGGGCGCACGCAGCGCCCGGTCGAGGACCTAGCAGCCGCCGAGCTCTGACTTCACCGCGATCAGCGACTTCGTCAGCCCGGCGAACTTCTCTTCCAGCAGCCGCGCATCCGGAAAGAGCTCGGCGATATCGCCCCGGTCGAGCAGGTGCCAGTCGGGGTTCGTGTGCTTCACCCAGACCTTGTTGGTGCAGGCGAGGACCGGGAGCAGGGCGGGGCGCGGCAGCCAGCCCATGAACGGCAGCCAGCTATGGCTTTCGACGGGGAAGTGCCGATAGGGCGTCTGCACGAAGTATTGGCGACCGAGGCGGCGGATTTCGCTCGCGAACTGCATCTGGCGCTCGCGCGCCTTGGCCCTGAACCGGCGGCCGGAAGACTCGCGCCAGACTTCGGCTTTCGGCAGCGTGACGTGCTCGATCACGGACGAGCAGTAGACGATGTCGAACGATTGCGCGTCGAAGGGAAGCTCCTGCCCGTCGCGCGCGTGCACCGGCACGAACCCGTAGCGCTCGGCGCCCTCCGCGATGAGCGCCTCGTGGATATCGCAAATGTGCACGTTCTGCGGCTTCACCGGCGTGCCGCGCAGCACGGCGTGGATGTTGGCGCCGGTCTCCGAGCCCAGATCGAGGATGCGCGTGCTCTCCGTGAGCTCGAACGCCTGGCGAAACATCTGCGCCCGCTTCTCGCGTGCCGCGCTTGAAATCGCGCGCACGGTGCGTGAAAGCTGGCCGCGCGCAAAGCGAAAAGGCTGCAGCCTCGGCAGCCTGAGGGCACTGGAGGCAGACGGTTCCATGACTCTCCCTGATTCGGCGGATGACAGGGCATTACATGCCGGCACAGGCTACGAAACCACCGACTTCCCGGCGCTTCGATTGCGTCGGCCGGACTACGCGCGCCGAGCACCAAGGTAGAATCGGCCAAATGATCGTCTTCGATCTGCTTTGTGCGTCGGGCCATCGCTTCGAGGGCTGGTTCAACTCGGCCGCCGAGTTCGCTTCGCAAAGCGAGCGGCGCCTGGTGACCTGCCCGAGCTGCGGCTCCGCGCACGTCGAGCGGGTGCCTTCCGCAACGCGGGCCAACCTCGGCGCGCAGCCGCCGAAGCCCGCGCCCCAGCCTGCGAAGACGCCGGAAATGGAAGGCAAGGATCCGTTCGCCATCGCGCAGATGCTCTATTCGCGCATGCTCGACGACCTGCTCACGAAGAGCGAGGACGTCGGCCGCGATTTTCCGAGCGAGGCGCGCAAGATCTTCTACAACCAGGCGCCCGAGCGCCCGATCCGCGGCCAGGCCACCGACCAGGAGCACGACGAGCTGGTCGACGAGGGCGTTCCGGTCGCGCGCTTCCCGATTCCGCCGAAGGAAGGCTTGAACTAAGCGCGCCGTTCAGCATTCGATGTGCCCGCGCACATCGGGTCGACGCGTGGTCCGGCCGGAGTCGATCGCAGCGCACATTTGATCTCTCTCAAGCGACGCGCGCGCGGGAGATGCAGCATGTGCGCAGTCACGAATGCTTCCGTCATGGACCTCCGCATCGCCGTCCTGCAGCGCGCCGCCGAGCTCGAAGGCGGGCGGGTAGGGCTCGCGCACAAGCTGCACATGCCTCTGCGCGTCGTCGACTACTGGATGGAGCGCGACGAAATACCGACCGACGTTTTCCTGGCTGCCTGGGACGTGGTCTTCGAGCATGAGCTCGAAGACCTCAAGGAGCATCACCCGGCCGAGGTTTAATTCAGCTTGGCGAGGAGCGTGAGCAGCAGCTTGGGATCGAAGGGTTTGTAGAAGTAGTGCTGGAAGCCGGCGATCTCGCCGAGGATGCGGTCGGCGCTCTTGGTGTATTCGCCGCTGATGCCGATGAGGAATGGCCGCTTTTCCCCCGACGGCCGGCTGCTCCTGATCTGCCGCGCGACATCCCAGCCCGTCATTCCCGGCATCGCGATATCGAGCAGCACGGCGTCCGGGTCGAAATCGTCCACCGCCCGGATCGCCTCGTGGCCGTCATAAACGCCTTTCGTTTCATAACCTTCCTCGCGCAACAGCGCGCTTAGCGTCAGCACCGTGTCGCGGTCATCGTCGACGATCAGCACGCGCCGTACTCGCGGCGGCGCTGCCTGCGACGATGCGGCCTTCGTCAGGTTCTTTCCGGACGGCATTGGGTGCCGCAGGCTAGCGCGGTACGACGGCTATTGCTGCCGGGAAAATCCTTACGCTGGCTTCAATCACACGAACTGCAAGCCGGCGAACGTTAACGCGCCGTTGGCTCTTTGGGAAAACGGTGCCGGCTGCTCGCGAAGTCTCGGGGTTCAATTCGAGCGGGGAAAGGCGTCGCAATTGCCGCTTTGATTGAAGAGCCCGCTCGGAAGGTTGTTGAGCGGCGTGCGCGTATATCCGTGCTCTAAGGTTTTTTCGCAGGCGGCTTTGGCAAATTCTCGTGCACCGTTTGCAGATTGGTC
>DATDCR010000556.1:0-2804 GCA_036524215.1 Burkholderiales bacterium | reverse complement strand
TCGAGAACAATCTCATCAAGAGCCTCTCGCCGCGCTACAACATCCTCTTTCGCGACGACAAGTCCTATCCGTACCTGATGGTGACGGGACACGAGTACCCGCGGCTCGGCTTCCACCGCGGCGCGAAGGATCGCAAGCACCGCTATTTCGGCCCGTTCCCGCATGCCTACGCGGTCCGTGAGAGCATCCAGCTCCTGCAGCGCGTGTTTCGACTGCGTACCTGCGAGGACACGGTATTCGAGAACCGCTCGCGTCCGTGTCTCCTGCACCAGATCCAGCGCTGCACGGCGCCCTGCACCGGCAAGATCGCGCCGCAGCCCTACGCCGAGGACGTCGCCAACGCGATTCTTTTCCTCGAGGGACGGGAAGACGATGTCATCAGGGGCCTGACGGAGAAGATGCAGCGCGCGGCGCACGAGCGGCACTACGAGCAGGCGGCGATCTACCGCGACCAGGTGCGCGCCCTCTCGCGCGTGCAGGCCCGCCAGTACGTCGAGTCGAACCGCGGCGTCGATGCCGACGTCGTGGCCTGCGAGATCGAAGGCCCGATTGCATGCGTGAACCTGGTCATGATCCGCGGCGGCCGGCACGTCGGCGACCGCAGCTTCTTCCCGGCCAACGCCGAAGGCGCGTCGCCGGCCGAGATCATCGCCGCCTTCCTCGGGCAGCACTATCTCGAGCAGCCGCTGCCGGCGATGGTCATCACCAGCGAGCCGGTCGAGATCGAGGGCTTGAGCGTGATCAACCCTTCGCATGGAGAGCGGCGCGTATGGCTCGACATGGCGAGCAAGAACGCCGCGCTCGCCATCGCGCAGCGCGTGCGGGACCGCGCCACGCAGGAGGCAAGATTATTGTCGTTGAGGGAAACCCTGGGGCTGCCGGAAGGCGCCAACCGCGTCGAGTGCTTCGATATCAGCCACACGATGGGCGAGGCGACGGTCGCCTCGTGCGTGGTCTACGATCGCCAGCAGATGCAGAAGTCGGAATACCGGCGCTTCAACATCCGCGGCATCACCCCGGGCGACGACTACGCCGCCATGAAGCAGGTGCTCGAGCGGCGCTACGAGAAGATCACCGCCGAGGGCGGCAAGGTGCCCGACCTGGTGCTGATCGACGGCGGCAAGGGCCAGGTCGGCGTTGCGGCCGGCGTCCTGAGGGATCTGGGGCTGCACCAGGTTTGCGTCGTCGGCGTCGCCAAGGGGCCCGAGCGCAAGCCCGGGCTGGAGGAGCTGATCATCGAATCCGAGTCGCGCAGCCTGCAGCTCGTGCCCTCGCATCCCGGCCTGCATCTCATCCAGGCGATCCGCGACGAAGCGCATCGCTTCGCCATCGTCGGCCACCGCGCGCGGCGCGGAAAGGCGCGCACCACCTCGATGCTGAACGAGATCCCCGGCATCGGCGCCAAGCGGCGCCAGGCCTTGATCGAGCATTTCGGCGGCCTGCGCGGCGTGCAGGCGGCGGCGATCGACGATATCGCCAAGGTGGAGGGCATCAGCCGGCCGCTCGCCGAGCGCATCTACCGCCACCTGCACGAATCGGTGGCCCGGTGAGGACCGCATGAGGCGACTCATCAACGCGCCGAACCTGGTCACGCTGTCGCGCATCGTGCTGATCCCGCTCATCATCGGGCTCTACTACCTGCCCGACGACTGGATCTCCGAGCACGGCAAGAACGTCGCCGCCACGGGGGTGTTCATCCTGGCGGCGGCGACCGACTGGCTCGACGGCTACCTGGCGCGGCGGCTCAACCAGATGTCCGCCTTCGGCGCCTTTCTCGACCCGGTCGCCGACAAGCTGATCGTCGCCGGCGCGCTCATCATCCTGGTCTACCTGCAGCGCGTGGACATGCTCGTCGCGCTCATCATCATCGGCCGGGAAATCGCCATCTCCGCGCTGCGCGAATGGATGGCGAAAGTGGGGCAGGCGAAGAGCGTCGCGGTGGCCTTCATCGGCAAGCTGAAGACCGTGAGCCAGATGATCGCCATTCCGCTGCTGCTCTACCACGAGGAGCTCGTCCTCGGCCTGCCGGACGCCCAGTGGCTCGGCACGGTCCTCATCAACGTGGCGGCGGTCCTGACGGTGGCCTCGATGCTTTATTACCTGCGCAAGGCGCTGCCGCATGCGGCGGTCGGCAGTTGATATAATCTGCCCCCTTCGCGGGAATAGCTCAGTTGGTAGAGCGCAACCTTGCCAAGGTTGAGGTCGCGAGTTCGAGACTCGTTTCCCGCTCCAGATTTGCAAAAGGGAAGGCCCCGTGTAGGAAATGAGCCTTCCCTTTTTTGTCTGCGCCCTGGCGGGATGGCAGAAGGGTTATGCAGCGGCCTGCAAAGCCGTCTATGCCGGTTCGAGTCCGACTCCCGCCTCCACGCCCTGTACCGTCCGGAACGGACGTGGCATATGCCCTTGGCCCCCTTTCGCGCCGGCGCATAGATTGCCCGGGCGCATGAACGACTTTTCACAACTGCTGCTTCGCGCTTCCCAGGTCTTCGGGGCCCCCGCGTACGTGGCGAGCATCGTCAAGCGTCCGCCGTACGACGTGTATCGCTGGATCGCGGGGGTCGAGCAGCCGCAGGAGCATGACCGCCGGCAGCTCGAAGCCCTCCTGCGCGTCGCGCTGCACCGCAACGCAGCGCTGCCCAGCCGCCGCCGGCGCTGGAGCGACCTCACCGCACCGGCCTAAGAGTTTCGCAGCGGACTGTCGTGCAGGCCGAACAATTGCTACATCCGGGCTAAGCCCGACCTCGGGCGTTAACCGAAAGGATGTTCCATGAAACAGGCTGTAGTTTCGGCAGTCATTGCCGCGG
>DATDCR010000555.1:0-2699 GCA_036524215.1 Burkholderiales bacterium | reverse complement strand
TCGAGCTCGCGCTGCCGGCGCATGTCTTCCTGCAGGCGCTGCGCCTCGGCGTCCTTCTCGCGCGCTTCCTGCGCGGCGCGCATCGAGCCCGTGAGGACCCCCTCCGGCCCGACGTACACGTCGAGGAGATCGATGCCCTTCGGCGTGATGACGAAGTCGCGGATCTGGTTCGAGTGCGGCATGCCGCGCGACTTGAGCACGTAGAGGCCGCGGTTGCGCTCGCCGGCCAGCTCGATGTCGCGCACCAGCAGCCACGTGTCGATGAGAGAAGACACGCCGACGTCGGTGCTCTCCCACGCTTTGCCGCCCGACGTGAGATGCGTGAAGAACGCCGTGATCTGCCGGCTCTTGAGGAAATCGATCAGGCGCAGCAGCATCGCCTCGGTATCGCCGGCGGTGCCGCCGTTCACCAGGTTGCTGATCGGATCGATGATCACCACCGCCGGATCGAAGTCGCTCACCATCTTGTGCACCTGCACGAGGTGCATCTCGAGGCCGTGGAGCGTCGGGCGCGAGGCGTGCATGTGCAGCAGCCCCTTCTTCGCGTAAGGCTCGAGCTCGATGCCGACGCTGCGCATGTTGCGGAAGAGCTGCGCCGGCGATTCCTCGAACGCGAGGTACAGGCAGCGCTCGCCCCGGCGGCAGGTCTCGGCCGCGAAATGCGCGGCGAGGCTCGTCTTGCCGGTGCCGGCGGTGCCGGAAACCAGGATCGAGGAGCCGCGGAAATAGCCCTTGCCGCCGAGCATGGCGTCCAGGCGCGGCACGCCGCTCGAGATGCGCTCGCTGCTCACGCCGTGGTTCAGCCCGACCGACGTGATCGGCAGCACCGACATGCCCTTCTCGTCGATGATGAAGGGGTACTCGTTGGTGCCGTGCGCGGTGCCGCGGTACTTGACGATGCGCAGCTGGCGCGTCGAGATCTGGTTGATCACGCGGTGATCGAGCAGGATCACGCAATCCGAAACGTACTCTTCGAGGCCCTGCCGCGTGAGCGAGCCTTCGCCGCGCTCGCCGGTGATCACCGCGGTGACGCCCCTGTCCTTCAGCCAGCGGAACAGGCGCCGCAGCTCCGAGCGCAGCAGCGCCTGGTTGTTGAAGCCGCCGAAGAGCGACTCGATCGTGTCGAGCACCACGCGCTTCGCGCCGACGGAATCGATCGCCAGGCCGAGCCGCAGGAAGAGTCCTTCGAGGTCGAAGTCGCCGGTCTCGGCGATCTCGGCCGGCTCGACGCGCACGTAGTCGACGGCGAACTTCTCGGCGGCGATCAGCGCGTCGACGTCGAAGCCGAGCGAGCGCACGTTGGTGGCGAGCTCTTCGCCGGTCTCCTCGAAAGTGATGAAGGCGCCGGGCTCGTTGAACTGCGTCGCGCCGCGCACCAGGAATTCCATGGCGAAAAGCGTCTTGCCGCAGCCCGGGCCGCCGCAGACCAGCGTCGGCCGTCCCGTGGGGATGCCGCCGCCGGTGATCTGGTCGAGACCGTCAATGCCGGTCGGCGTCTTTGGCAGTGTGCGGAGCGAAGGCTTCGCCCGGGAGGGCGTTTCAAGCTTTCCCATTGGAATCCGTAGGGTTCTACCTGACTGAATTTTACGGCCGGTACGGCTTTTGCGATACCCCGCGCATGCCTACAACAACGAGAGTGCTGGTCGCTGCTTCTGCGGAGATGGATGAGTCGATCCGGAATTGCCTTCCCGGGCATGAACTATCGTTCGTGCGCACGATGGCCGAGGCGATGCGGTCGTTGCGCCACGACGGCTTCCAGATGATCGTCATCGAGCTCAACTTCGACGAGTCGCGCATGCTCGAGTTGCTCCAGTACGTGCGCACGATCGAGCACTACAAGCAGGTGCCTGTAGTGTGCGTGCACGGCGATCACCAGCATCTGAGCGAGGCGGTGATGCGCAACATCGATGTCGCCGTGAAGGCGCTCGGGGGTGTCGGCTTCCTCGATCTGGAGGAAGACGGTGCGAGTCACCCTCAGAATTGCCGCTTCCTCGACCGCGTGGCGGCTCAGAGCGGCGCGAGCATAAGGCCGAGCTAAGGAGGCTTTCAAGACGTCGTCCCCGTAGGTTTGACGTCGTCCCGGTAGGTTTGACGACGTCGCCCCCGCGCAGGCGGGGGCCCAGGTTTTCTTTTCAAAAAAAATGGGTTCCCGCATTCGCGGGAACGACGATCAGGCGACGCGATGTTGTAGTTGCCGGCCTTCGGCCAGGCGGCGCACGTTTTCCCAGGCGACGCCAATGCTGCGCTCGAGCGTTTCCTGCGTGAGCCACGCCACATGCGGCGCGCAAACGACGTTTGGCAAGGCGAGGAGCCGGTGGCCGGCGGGGAGCGGCTCCACCGCGAACACGTCCAGGCCCGCCGCGCACAAGTGTCCTTTTTGCAAGGCATCGATGAGGGCTGTTTCATCCACCAGGCCGCCGCGCGCCGTGTTGACGAGGATCGCGCCCCGTTTCATATGTCGTGGATCGACGAGCTTTTCCGTCTCGGGCGTGAGCGGCAGGTGCAGCGAAAGGATGTCGCTCTCGCCCAGGATGCGGTCGAAGTCGGCGTTGCGGCTCGAGCGCGACCAGTAAAGCACCCGGGCGCCGAGCGCCTCGAGGATCGGATGCAGGATCTTCGGCACGGCGCCGTAGCCGAGCAGGCCGACGGTGCGGCCGCCCAGCTCCCCGAAGTGATCCTGCAGCTTCCAGCCCTCAAAC
>DATDCR010000554.1:0-6174 GCA_036524215.1 Burkholderiales bacterium | reverse complement strand
GCCGCGGCTCCCCTTTGCCGGCAAGCTGCACCAGCCGGGTGTAATGTCGCCGCGCCGCGCTTGCGTCGCCGCTCATTTCGGCGGCGAGCGCCGCGCCATAGAGGCTGCGGAAGCGGTTCGGCTCGCGCTGCTGTGAAAGCTCGTACTCCTTCAGCGCCTCCGCCGGCCGCTTCTGCTCCATCAGCATGTCGCCCAGCAGCTCGCGCGCGGGCAGGATGCGCCCCGGGGTCACGGGGTGTTTCTCGTTGCGGTCCTCGAGGTCCGCGGCCTGGCGCATCAGCGCGAGCGCCTCGTCGTTGCGGCTTTCGGCAAGCGCGACCCAGCCCGCGGCGGAAAGCCGCATGATCTCCACCTCGGTCGCCCAATAGTCGTTCTTTGCGGCACGCAGCGCATCGACCCGCTTGGTGATCTCCTCGAGTTCCGCTTTGGCGGCACTCGCGTCGCCGCTGCGCGCGGCGCCGATCGCGCGCGCCTGATAGCGGATCGCCTCGGTGAACGGGAACTTGCCCGGCATGGGCTCGAGCTGCGCCGCTTCCTTCCAGGCGCCGCGCTCCACGACCAGGCGGGCGGGCATCGCCGCCAGGGCATAAGGGGCGACGAAGCGCGGCGTCGAGCCGCTCAGCTGCCTGGCCGTGTCGTAGGTCTTGCGCGCGTCGCCGTCGCGACCGAGCTGCAGATAGGCGTACACGACGTAATCCAGCGCATGCAAGGCGTCGTCGCCCTCCTTGGTCTTGATCGCGACCTCGGCTGAGCGCAGGTTGGTGGCCGCCGAGTCCTGCCACGCCCCGACGCGGGTGAAGATGTGCGACGGCATGTGCAGCGCGTGCGGCGCGTCCGGCGCAATGCCGGCATAGCGCCTCGCGGAGGGCACGCCTTTCTGCGCGATCGGCGGCGCGTCGTAGCCGTGGATCAGGTAGTGCGCGATGCCGGGGTGGGTCGGATGCTTGGCGAACTGCTTTTCCAGGATCGCCGCGGCTTTGAGGGAGCTCGCGAAGCTCTGGTCCGAAGGCTGCTGCGTGGCGATCAGGTACATGCCGTAGAAGATCTGCGCCTCGTCGTCCTTCGGATACTTGGCGGCGAGCGCCTCGTAGGCCTTTGCGCGGGCGAGCGCGCGCTCGCGCTCGGTGCGGTTCGCGTAGTTCTCGTAATACGCCGCCACGGCCTCGAGATAGTCGCGCTCGCGCTCGGTCTTCGCTCCCATCTGGCGGCCCTTGTCGATGGCCGCCTGCGCACGCGCCGCGTTCTCGGGCGTGGTGCCGACGAACGGGTTGTACATCATGATCGAAGCGAATCCCCAGGCCGCAATGGCGCAGCCCGGATCCGCTGCGGCGACCTCCTGGAAAGTCTTTTCCGCGGCCGGCCACCAGAACGAATGCAGCATGGCGACGCCGCGCGCCACCTTGTCCTTCACCTGCGGGCTGCATGAATTCGGGAAATTCACCTTGCCGAGCTTCTGCGTACCCGGCGTCGAGGCCTCGTGCGCAGCCGCGCTCATGCTGAATGCGCACGCAAGCGCCAGCAGTCTAGCTTTCATGGGACACCCCTCCTAAGTGGTGGTGGCGCCACCATACGCTTGGCCGCGCGCGCTGCCTGTAGCATCCGTCACGGCGACGTTTTGTCACCATTCACCCCACGCCCGGCGAAAGCCGCGTAGTTTCAGAGGGTTCGCCTAAAATGAAGGCGTGAACAAACCCGGCTTTCCTTCCGCGAGCAACTTCATCCGCCAGATCGTCGAGGCAGATCTGGCTTCCGGCAACTACAAGGAAGTGGTGACGCGCTTCCCGCCGGAGCCGAACGGCTACCTGCATTTCGGCCACGCCAAGTCCATCTGCCTCAATTTCGGCCTGCCGCAGCAGTACGGCGGCCGCTGCCATCTGCGCTTCGACGACACCAACCCGACCAAGGAAGAGCAGGAATACGTCGACTCGATCAAGGCGGCGGTGCGCTGGCTCGGCTTCGAGTGGCAGCCGCACGAGTATTTCGCCTCGGATTACTTCGAGCGCCTGTACCAGTTCGCCGAGGCGCTGATCGAGCGCGGTCAGGCGTATGTCGATTCGCAATCGGCCGAGGAGATGCGCCGCAGCCGCGGCACGCTCACCGAGCCGGGCGCCAACAGTCCCTTCCGGGACAGGGCCATCGAGGAGAACGCGCGCCTGTTCCGCGAGATGCGCGACGGCAGGCACGCCGATGGCGCGCACGTGCTGCGCGCGAAGATCGACATGCGCGCGCCGAACCTCAACCTGCGCGACCCGGTGATGTACCGCATCCGCCACGCGCACCATCACCGCACCGGCGACAAGTGGTGCATCTATCCCACCTACGACTGGGCGCACGGGCTCTCGGACTGCATCGAGGGCGTGACGCACTCGATCTGCACGCTGGAGTTCGAGGATCACCGGCCGCTGTACGACTGGTTCAACGAGCGCGTCGCGGAAGCCGGCTTCTTCCAGCGGCCGCTCGCGAAGCAGATCGAGTTCGCCCGCCTCAACCTGACCTACGTCGTGCTCTCGAAGCGCAAACTCATCCAGCTCGTCGACGAGAAGCACGTCGCCGGCTGGGACGATCCCCGCATGCCGACGCTCGCCGGCGCGCGCCGCCGCGGCTACACGCCGGGCGGCTTCCGCCTGCTCGCCGAGCGCATCGGCGTGGCCAAGGCGCACCAGGTGATCGAGTTCTCGGTGCTCGAGGACTGCATGCGCGAGGACCTGAACGAGCGCGCGCCGCGCCGCATGGCCGTGCTCGATCCGATCAAGCTCGTGATCGAGAACTACCCGGCGGACAAGGTCGAGCTCGTCCAGGTGCCGAACCACCCGCAAAAGCCGGACTGGGGAAAGCGCGACGTGCCGTTCTCGGGCGAGCTCTGGATCGAGCGCGAGGATTTCCAGGAAAAGCCGGAAAAGGGTTATTTCCGCCTGTATCCGGGCAACGAGGTGCGCCTGCGCTATGGCTACGTCGTTCGATGCATCGGCATCGACAACGGCGTCGTGCGCTGCACGTACCAGCCGGATTCGCGCTCCGGCAGCGCCGGCGCGGACAAGTACAAGGTCAAGGGCAACATCCACTGGGTGAGCGCGAAGCATGCGCAAGCGGCGCAGGTACGCCTCTACGACCGGCTGTTCAACGTCGCCGAGCCCGGCGCGGCGCATGACTTCCTGCAGGACCTGAATCCGCAGTCGGTGAAGCTGGCGCAGGCCCAGCTCGAGCCTTCGCTGAAGGACGCGAAGCCCGAAGAGAGCTTCCAGTTCGAGCGCCACGGCTACTTCATCGCCGATGCGGCGGGCGGTTTCAACCGCACGGTTACGCTGCGCGACGCGTGGAAAAAATGAGCTGAAGTAATTCGGGGTCAGGGTCGTAATTATTGATTCCCGCCCTCGCGGAGCGTAACGTCCGCGTCGAGGGGAGCTCATGGCGATGCAAAGGTTCGCGGTTCTCGCGTGGCTCGCTAGCGTCACGCTTCTGGCACAAGCGCAGCCCGCCGCCAAACTGCAGCGCATCGGCGTTATCTACGACTCCGGGCGTTACCAAAGCATGGTGGAAGGGCTGCGTGCCGGGCTAAAGGACCACGGCATGGCCGAGGGCAAGTCGTTCGTGCTCCACCTCCGCGACATCAAGGAAGACCTGGCCGAAGCGCAGGCCGCAGCGAAGCAGCTGGTCAGCGAGCGGGTCGACGTTCTATTCACCGTCACCACTTCGGTCAGCAAGCTGGCCAGTGAAGCGACCGGCGACGTTTCCATTGTGTTTTACGTCGGCGACGATCCGGTTCGTCAGGGGTTGGTACAGACGCTCGCGCGACCCGGTGGACGGCTTACGGGCATCCATCACCGGCGGGTAGAACTCGTGCCGAAGCGCCTGGAGCTCCTGCATCAGTTGCTGCCGCGGGCGCACAAGATCATCAGCTTCTACAACCCGGCTACCGCGGTCGCCGGCCACTCGATGAACTTGGCGCGGCAGGCGGCAAGCAAGCTCGGCCTCGAACTGATGGAGCGGCCGGTCCGGTCCGTCGACGAGCTCATCAGCGGCGTGCGGGCATTGCGGCCCGGCGATGCCGACGCCTATTTTCTCATCGGCGATCCGACGGCCACGCGAGGAACACTGCAAATAATGCCCGACGCACGCCAGCGCAGGCTTCCCGTTGTAGCGCAGGATTTCAAATTGTTCGATGCCGGAGCGCTCGCCGTGTACGGCGCCAACTACCACGACGTCGGGCGAAGCGCGGCGAGGTACGTGAAGCTTGTCCTGGCCGGCGCGCGACCAGCCGATACGCCGGTGGAGACTTACGAAAAGGTCGAACTGGCGATTAGTCTGCGCGTTGCCAAAGAGCTCGGCATCTCCATTCCCGAGCCGATGGTCGTGCGTGCCGACCGGGTCATCCGCTAGCGGAAGAAATAGTTCCTAGCGAGCCGTCCGGCGGCTCGTTTAGCCTCGCCCCATGGAATTCCGCGTCGGACAGATCATCGCCAAGTGCGCCGGTTGCGGCGGCGCGGATTTCCGCAAGCCCGAGGACGAGTACTCGGGTCCGCAGATGCACTACATCTGCTCCGGCTGCGGCCAGACCACCCGCTACGCAAGGCTCATCATGCAGATCGGCCGCGAGGCGATGCGCCAGCGGCGCGAGCGCCTCGGCACGCAGCGCGCGCCAGTGGAGCGCACGCTGCGCGCCACGCGGCCGGCACGGTAGCGGCGGCCTGAGGGAAAAATAGCGCAAAGGAAAAGGCGGGCCCGCGAAACGCGAACCCGCCTTGGTGGACTTCTCTCTCGGCCGCGCTATGGATGTGGCGAGGTCAGTGTCGCCCGGCATTGCGGCTCGGGTGTCGCTTCGCTCGCTCTCCAATGGCGGCCCGGAAGGGAGCCACGCTTGAGCCTTCGCAAGAAACGCGCCGTTGCCTTCCGCGACTTCGCGTCAGGGGATTCCCTGCTTGTCCCACAAAGCCTTGTCGGGCATTCGGCTCGCCACGACCGCGGCGAGCACGGCGACGCCGGAGGCGAGAAGGAACGCACGATGAAATGCATCGACGATGCCGGCCGCATCCGACGCGGTCGCCGTTTGCAGGAGCGTAGCTCGATCGACACCGGGAATCAGCGCGAACACCACCGCGCCGAAGAGCGCGGCACCGGCGGCGCCGCCGGTGGAGCGCGCGAGGCCGTTGAGGGCCGTGACGACGCCGAGCCGCTCGCGCCCGGCGACGGTCTGGATCGTCACCTGGATCGTCGGCATCACGCAGCCGAAGCCCAGTCCGCAGAGGAAGCCGAGCGCGATGATGAGCGACAGATGCGAGGGCAGCACGCCGAGCAGGAACAACGCCGTCGCCGCAGCGCTCATCCCCACCACCGGGATCCAGCGCGGCCGGCCCGTGCGCCGGAGCACCTGGGCCGAGATGACCGCCGCGGTCACCATGCCGCCGGTCACCGGTAAGAGGAGCAATCCCGCGTATTGCGCCGAGACGCGGTGGCCGAGCTGCAGGTAGATCGGCAGGAAGAACACCACCGCGAAGAGGCACGAGGCGAACAGCAGCACGACCACGGTCGAGACGCCGATCGTGCGCTCGCGCAGGAGATCCACCGGCAGGAACGGCGAGACGTGGCGGTGCTCGTGCCGGAAGAGCCAGCTCAGGCTGACGACCGCGGCCGCGACGAGGCCCGCGCTCAAGGCCGAATTCCACGCGAAGCGATGGCCGACCGAGGTGAACCAGAAAAGCGCGCTCATCGCTCCGATCGCGAAGAGGATGTGGCCCGGCACATCGGGCCGGTCGCCCTCGCGCCGATGCGCCATGCCGCGCGGCAGGCGCGCAATGCGCCAGGCGGCGAAAGCGGCGAGCGGGAGGTTGGCGAGGAAAAGCCATCGCCAGCTCACGTGCGAGACGACGATGCCACCGACCACCGGTCCGGCGATGCTCGCCGCGCTGAAGAGCGTAGCGAAGTAGCCCTGGAACCGCGCGCGCTCGCGCGGCGGCACGAGCTCGCCGATCAGGGCCTGCGAGAGCGTCATCAGCCCGCCGCCGCCGAGGCCTTGCAGGATGCGCGCGGCGACGAGCTGCGGCATCGTCTGCGCAAGCGCGCAGGCGAGCGAGCCGAAGGCGAAGACGCCGAGCGCGACGAGCAGCATGTCGCGCCGGCCACGCAGGTCGCCGAGCCGGCCGTACACCGGCACGATGGTGGCGGTGGCGAGGAGATAGC
>DATDCR010000553.1:0-1507 GCA_036524215.1 Burkholderiales bacterium | reverse complement strand
CGTCCTCGGTGTTGCCGCCCCACTGGTCCATCAGCTCGGCGCCGGAGAGGCGCACCACCAGCGGATGCGCGGGCAGCGCCTGCTTCACCGCGTCGATCAGCTCGCGCATAAAGCGGCCGCGGTTCTCCACCGGGCCGCCGTACTCGTCGGTGCGGTGGTTGGTGAATTTCGAGTTGAACGAGGCGAGCAGATAGCCCATGAAGCTCGTCACCTCGACGCCGTCGAAGCCGGCCTTCACGGCGCGCTTCGCCGCGTCCGCGTGCTCCTGGATGCAGCGCCGGATGTCCTCCTTCGACATCTCGCGCGGCGGGCGGAAGTGCGGCAGCGTCTGCGGCACCACCGAGGGCTGCACGCAGTAGCCGAGGTCGATGCCGCCGTAGCGGCCGGCGTGCAGGATCTGCTGGATCGCGACCGCGCCGGCATCGTGGATGTAGCGCGCGATCGTCTCGAACTGCGGCAGGAACTTGTCGTCGTAGAGCGCGATCTGCCGGAAGTAGGACTTGCCCTCGCCTTTCGGGTCCGGGTACGCGCCCTGGTTGGTGATCATGCCCGCGCCGGTGCCGGCGATGACCCGCACCCGCGCCAGCTCGCGCGGCGTGATGAAGCCGTCCCGCGTGTTGTAGTTCGACACGCAGCACGCGCCGTACTTGACGAGGTTGCGCGTGGGATAGCGGCCGAGACGCCCCGGCCGGAAAAGAGTCGTGAGCTCGCTCATGAGATGGGTGCCTTTCGCGCGCCACTATGCCGGCGGCGAAGGCGTGCAGACTTGAGGCACATCAAGTCTGCGGGCAGTGCGAAAGTAATGTTACTGTCTGATGCGCTCATGTATGCAGGCCTGATCCGCGACTGGCCGAAGCGCGTCTGCTTCGGTCCCGGCAGCATCGCCCGGCTGCCGCGCCTCATGGCGGAGCTCGGCGCGAAGCGTGCGATGGTGGTGTGCGGCAAGACGGTAGCCGGCGGCGAGATGCTCGCCAAGGTGCGCGCCGCGCTGGGCGACAAGCTCGCAGGCGTATTCGCGGAAGTCCCGGCGCATACGCCTTACGAGTGCGTGCAGAAGGCAACGGCGCTTTTCAAGTCCCTCGAGGCGGATGCGGTGGTCAGCGTCGGCGGCGGCAGCGCGATCGATTGCGGCAAGGGCATCGCGCTCCTCTTCGCCACCGGCGGCGCGTTCGAGCCCTATGTCATCGATTTCGGCCGCAAGGGGATGCAGCGCGAGGCGATGCCCTCCCCCGGCCTCGTGCATATCGCCGTGCCCACGACGGCCGGCTCCGCGAGCGACGTGATGCCGACCGCGGGGATCCGCGACACGAAGAACGGCAGGAAGATGCTTTTCTGGGACGAGCGCATGGTGCCCGACGCCACGGTACTCGATCCGGAGATGGCGGTTTACGCGAGCGCGCACCTCAGCGCCGCGACCGGCATGACGGCGATGGCGCGGGCGATCGAGTGCCTCTACTCGGCGCACCGCCATCCGATCTCGACCGGCCTCGCGCTGCACAGCGCGCGG
>DATDCR010000552.1:0-4220 GCA_036524215.1 Burkholderiales bacterium | reverse complement strand
GAGCCTGGTCGCGATGCCGAGGCCGATGCCCGACGTCGAGCCGGTCACCAGCGCCGTCTTGCCTTTCAGCATGGGGGGTCCTTCGATTGCGGGCCTGCCATTGTCGCGCGGATTGGCTTGCGGGCCGCTTGCAGGGCCCCGATATGTCGATCTGGCGCCTGCCCGTTCGACCAGGAATGACGGACCATTAACCCTACCAGGAGACCAACCATGCGATACCTATCGATGATCCGCATCGACGAGAAGAGCGGCAAGGCGCCGAGCGAGCAGCTCATGCAGGACATGGGCAAGCTGATCGAGGAGATGACGCGCAAAGGCACGCTGGTCAGCACGGCGGGCCTGCGCCCGACGGCCGAAGGCGTGCGGGTGCGCCTGCGCGGCGGCAAGCTGTCGACGGTCGACGGGCCGTTCACTGAGACGAGGGAAGTGATCGGCGGCTACGCGATCCTGGAGGCAGGCTCCATGCAGGAAGCGGTCGAGCTCACCAAGCGCTTCCTGCGGGTGCACGGCGACGAGTGGAACATCGAGTGCGAGGTGCGGCAGCTCGACGGGCCGGAGTTCGGACAGGGGAGTTAGGGCTCTGTCCCCGAATTCTTGCGGCGCGGCTATTCGGAGCGGATGCCCTTCTCGCGGATGACCCTGCCCCAGCGCGCGTGCTCCTCGCGCACGAAGGCGGCGAACTCCTCGGGCGTGCTGCCGACCGGCTCCGCGCCGAGCGCGGCGAGGCGCTCGCGCACCGCCGGCAGGCGCAGCGCCTTCGCCACTTCGGCCTGCAGCCGCGCCATGATCTCGGGCCGCGTGCCGGCGGGGGCGAAGAGTCCCTGCCAGCCGACCACCTCGTAGCCCGGCACGCCCGATTCCGCCATCGTCGGCAGCGCCGGCTCGAGCGGCGAGCGCTGCGCGCTGGTGACGGCGAGCGCACGTAGCTTGCCCTGCTTCACGAAGGGCATCGTGCCCGGCATGTTCTCGATCATGAACGAGAGCTGGCCGCCGATGAGGTCGTTGAGCGCCGGCGCGCCGCCCTTGTAAGGCACGTGCACGGCATCGATCCCGACGGCGGACTTGAAGAGCTCGGCGGAGAGGTGCGGCGTGCTGCCCACCCCGCCCGAGCCGAAGTTGAGCTTGCCGGGATTGGCCTTCGCCAGCGCGATGAGCTCCTGCACCGATTTCGCCGACACGGAGGGATGCACGACCAGCATGAGCGGCGACGTGGCGACGAGCGTCACGGGAACGAGGTCCTTCTGCGGGTCGTAGGGCAGCTTCGAATACATGTAGGCGCTCGTCACGAGCGACACGTTCGTCATCAGGAACGTGTAGCCGTCCGGAGCCGCCTTCGCGGCGGCCTCGGTGCCCGCGATTCCGCCCGCGCCCGCGCGGTTCTCGATCACCACCGGCTGCCCGAGGCCGGCGCCCAGATGCTGGCCCACCAGCCTCGCCATGATGTCGTTGATGCCCGCGCCCGCGGCAAAGGGCACGAGGAAGCGCACCGGCCGATTCGGCCAGGCCTGCGCGGAGACGGCTTGCGAAACGAGCAGCGCCGCGAGCAACGCCGCACTACGGAGAAGGAGAGATCGCATGGGGCGCGAGTCTAGAATGTTTCTTGTGAGCACGTAACGTCCGTCGTCCCCGCGCAGGCGGGGACCCAATTTAGGCGAGAACCCATTTGAACCTCCGCATCGCCGAAAACTTCCGCGCCGTCTTCTACGCGCCCTTCTACGCCATCCGCGCGCTCGAGCTCCCGGAGCGCGAAGGCCTCACGGTCGAATGGCTGCCCTCCGACACGCCCGGCGGCACCATCCAGGAAGTGAAGCGCGGCGGCATCGACGCGCAGTGGGGCGGGCCGATGCGCGTGCTGAAGGACCATGACTCGCCCTCGCCGTCGCTCGTGTGCTTCGCCGAGGTGGTCTGGCGCGACCCTTTCTATGTCATCGGGCGGGAGAACGCCGCGCGCTTCCAGCTCAAGGACCTCGCGGAGATGCGCCTCGGCATCGTCTCGGAGGTGGCCACGCCGTGGTACTGCCTGCGCGCCGACCTCGAGGACGCCGGCGTCGACACCGCCAAGCTGAGCGCGGTGCGAAACCTCACCATGGCGCAGCAACTCGAGGCGCTCGCCGCGGGAAAGCTCGATGCCGTGCAGGTCTTCGAGCCGTACGCGAGCCGCGCGCTCGCCGACGGCAACGCCATCCTCTACGCCGCCAGCTCGCGCGGCCCGACGAGCTACACCACCTTCATTACCTCGCGCGACGCGGTCTCGAAGCGGCGCGCCGAGCTGGCGGCGCTCCAGCGCGCGACGCAGGCGATGCTCGACTGGGTGGCGAAGGAAGGCCCGGCCGAGCTCGCGCGCGTGACGGCGCCTTTCTTCCCCGACGTGCCGCAGGAGCTGCTGCGCGCCGCCCTCGAGCGCTATCACCGCGCCGGCCTCTGGTCGCGCGCCACGACGCTCTCCAAGGCGGGCTTCGAGCGCCTCGCCTACAGCCTGCACGACGGCAAGTTCATCTCGCGCCGCGCCACGTACGCGGAATGCGTCACCGACTTCGGGAGGCCTGCATGAGGACGCTCGCGCTTTTCCTTGCCACCTTGCTCTCCATCGGCGCCGCTCTCGGCGCCGACGAGTATCCGGCCAAGCCGATCCAGATGATCGTGCCCTTCCCCGCCGGCGGGCCGGCCGACATCGTGGGCAGGCTGTACGCGCAGCATCTCTCGGCGATCGTCGGGCAGCCGGTGGTCACGTTGAACCGCGACGGCGCGAGCGGTTCGATCGGCACCGCCGCAGCCGCGCGCTCGGCGCCCGACGGCTACACGCTCATCTTCGGTACCACGAGCACCATGGTGGTGAACCCGCTCGTCATGAAGCAGGTGCCCTACGATTTCTGGAAGGACTTCGCGCTCATCGGCCTCATCGCCAACGCGCCGCACATCCTCGCCGTGCGCGAGGGCCTGCCCGCGAAGAGCGCGACCGAGCTCGTCGCGATGGCGAAGAAGAGCCCCGGCAAGTACACCATCGCCTCCTCCGGCGTGGGCACCATCGTGCAGATGGCGGCGGAGCTCTTGAAGCACGAGACCGGCGCCGACCTCCTCGTCGTTCCCTTCAAGGGCGGGCAGCCGGCGACCATGGCGCTCCTCTCCGGCGAGGTCGACATGATCGTCAACGACCTCACCGCGCTCAAATCCAACCTCTCGAGCGGCAAGCTGCGCGCGCTCGCCACCGCCCACACCAGCCGGCTAAAGCTCCTGCCTGATGTCCCGACCTTCGCCGAGCTCGGCATGCCCGGCGTCGTCTCCAGCACCTGGTGGGGCATCGGCGTGCCGGTGAAGACGCCCGAACCCGTGCAGGCTCGCCTCCGCGCCGCGACCGCAAAGATCCTCGCCGACTCCGACTACGTCGCTCGCCTCGCCACCATGGCCGTCGAGCCCATGGTCATGACACCTGAGCAAACCAGCGTTTTCGTCGCTGAAGAAGTGCGCAAGTGGAAGACCGTCGCCGCGGCGGCGAAGATCCAGATCGACTGACGCTGAACGCGCTGGCGGCGGTTCACTGCGCGACTTGACCCCGCGAAGCGGGGATGACATTTTCGCGCGGCGCCATGCCAAACCGCCTCGCCGCCTTCCGGGCCGTCGCGCGTATCCAGGGTCGCCGGCCGTTCCTCTACTTCGGCGCCGTCACGGCGGTCGTGGTGTTCCTTCTTGCCGCGCTGCAAATCGCCTCGCGCTACGCGCTGAAGGAGTATGTCGAGGACCAGCTCGCGCGCATTGCGTGGGACGTTTCGGTGTACCAGGTGGGCGAGCTGCCGCTCGCGCCCGAGGTGGCGCGCGCGCTCGCCGGCGCCCGCCACGTCAGGGAAACGCAGAGCATCTTTTTCCTGCGCACCGCGGTGCCGACGACAACCGTCGCTCATATCGACGGCCAGCCGCTGAGGAGCCCCTGGCTTTCGCTCCTGAGCGTCACGGATCCTGCGCTGCTGCCGCCGGAGCTGCGCCCGCAGGGCAGGAGCGCCGTGCTCGTGCTGGTCGGTTCCAAGGCGCAGATGGGCGACGCGTTCCTGCAGCTGCAGAACCGAAAGATGTTCGAGCTGCGCGTCGAGCGGCACGGCAACAGCGCGCTCGTCTTCGGCGTGCCGCTCGAGCGCACGCTGCGCCTCGAGAGGAACGAGATCAACCGCTGGTTCATGGACCAGACGAGCTCGCCGACGCTCGTCCCGGAGCTCGGCGTGATCCTCGTC
>DATDCR010000551.1:0-4736 GCA_036524215.1 Burkholderiales bacterium | reverse complement strand
GCCCCTTGGAAACGGTGGCCGCGTAGTTCCCCTTTATTCGGGCTACCCCCTTGTCGACCGCCTCCTGCGTCATGTCGACGAGGGTGACCGGGATGCCCGCATTGGCGAAGCTCATGGCGATGCCCCCGCCCATGGTGCCGGCGCCGATGATCGCGGCCTTGCGGATCTCGCGCGTCGGCGTGTCCTCGGGCACGTCGGGGATCTTGCTCGTCTGCCGCTCGGCGAAGAAGGCGTGTCGCAGCGCCTTCGACTCGTTCGTGTCGACAAGGTAGGCGAAGCGCTCGCGCTCGAACTTGCGGCCTTCGTCGAAGGGCCTGGTGACCGCGGCCTCGACGCAGGCGACGATCTCGAGCGGGGCCGGATAGCCGCGCGAGGCCTTGGCGACCTCGTCTCGCGTCTTCCTGAAGAAGGCGGCTGGATCGCCTTGCACGGCCGCTTTGAGATCCCGGATGCGGCGCAGGGGCTTGCCCTCGCTCACGAGCTTCTTTGCGTACACGACGGCTGCTTCCAGCAGATCGCCGCCCTGCACGATCTCGTCGACCAGACCGAGCTCGAGCGCTTCCTCCGACGAGATGAACGTGCCGGTGGTCATCATCTGGATCGCCTTGCTCACCGGCACGATCCGCGGCAGGCGCTGCGTGCCGCCGGAGCCGGGCAGGATGCCGAGCTTCACTTCCGGCAGGCCGAGCTGCGCGCGGGGCGTGGCGATGCGGTAGTGGCAGCCGAGGGCGAGCTCGAGGCCGCCGCCGAGCGCGAAGCCGGCGATCGCGGCGACGAGCGGCTTCTTCATCGCGTCCTGGAAGTCGTTGACGTCGGGGAGATCGGGCTTCTCGCGCGGTTTGCCGAACTCGCGGATGTCGGCGCCGCCGGAAAAGGCCTTGCCCGCGCCGATGATCACGGCCGCCTTTACGGCGCTGTCGCTTTCGGCGCGCTGCAGCCCTTGCAGCACGCCGGCCCGCAGCGCGTTGCCGAGGCCGTTGATGGGCGGATTGTTCAGCGTGATGACGGCGATGCCGTCGCGTACGGAATAGGGAGCGACTGCGGGAGCGGCTGCGCTCATGGCGGGACGCGTTTCCTGGGAGTGCGGAGGGATGGCCGATTCTAACTCTGTAGAATTAAAAGCAAGGAGAAGGAGGAGCCCGGTGGCCGAAGCGGGGCAGGCGCTGCTGCGGGTGCAGGATATTGCCGTGCGCTTCGGCGGCATCGTCGCGCTCGACGGCGTGTCGTTCGATGTCGCACCCGGCGCGATCGTCGGCCTGATCGGGCCGAACGGCGCCGGCAAGACGACGCTCTTCAACTGCATCTCGCGCCTCTATCCCTGCGATCGCGGCGCGATCACCTTCGACGGCCAGCCGCTGCTCGACGTGCCGCGCCATCGCGTCGCCGCGCTCGGCATCGGCCGCACGTTCCAGAACCTCGCGCTCTTTCGCTCGATGAGCGTGCTCGACAACGTTCTCGTCGGCCGCCATTGCCGCATGCGCGGCGGGTTTTTCGCGAACGCGTTCCGTCTGCCCTATGCAGTGAATGCGGATCGGAAGGCAAGGGACCGCGCGCGCGAGCTGCTCGCGCTGCTCGAGCTCGAGCGCTTTGCCGACGTGCCGGTTGCCGCGCTGCCCTTCGGTACGCAGAAGCGCGTCGAGCTCGCCCGCGCGCTCGCCGCCGAGCCGAGGCTCCTTCTGCTCGACGAGCCGGCGAGCGGCCTCAACCACGAGGAAGTAGGGGCGATCGGCGAGCTCATCCGCCGGCTCAGGGATCAATTGCGATTGACCGTGCTGCTGGTCGAGCATCACATGCAGCTCTTGATGAGCCTCTCCGACTGGGTGGTGGCGCTCAATTTCGGCCGCCGCATCGCCGAAGGCACGCCGGCGGAAGTGCGCGAGCATCCGGAGCTCGTGCGCGCCTACCTGGGCACTTCATGACGAATATCCTCGAGCTGGCCGGTGTGCGCGCCGCGTATGGCCCGACCAAGGTGCTGCACGGCATCGATTTCAGCATGCCGGAAAAGTCGATCACCGCGCTGCTCGGCGCGAACGGCGCCGGCAAGACCACCACGCTGCGCGCGATCTGCGGCATGGTGCGCACCGAAGGCGAGATCCGCTTTTCCGGAACACCGATCCACAACAAGAAAACGGAGGACGTCGCGCGTCTTGGCATCGCGCACGTGCCGGACGGCCGCGGCACTTTCCTGCACCTCACGACGGAAGAGAACCTGCGGCTCGGCGCCTATGCGCGCAAGGACCGCGCCGCGGTGGCGCGCGACCTGGAGCGAATGTACGCGTATTTCCCGCGCCTCAAGGAGCGCCGCCGCCAGCAGGCCGGCACGCTCTCGGGCGGCGAGCAGCAGATGCTGGCCGTGTCGCGCGCGTTGATGCTCGCGCCGAAGCTCATGCTGCTCGACGAGCCCTCGTTCGGCCTCGCGCCGCTCGTGGTGCGCGAGCTGTTCGGCATCCTGCGCGCCATCAACCGGGAAGAGCGCGTGAGCATGCTGCTCGTCGAGCAGAACGCCGCCATGGCGCTCGAGCTCGCCGACCAGGGCTGCGTGATCGAGACCGGGCGCATGGTGCTTTCGGCCAAGGCCGACGAGCTCAAGCGCGATGACGCGGTGCGCCGCTCCTACCTGGGCTACTGATGACGCAGGCGCTTCTTCACCAGATCGTCGCCGGCCTCGCCACGGGCGGCATCTATGCGAGCCTCGCGCTCGCGCTGGTGATGATCTACCAGGCGACGCACCTCGTGAACTTCGCGCAAGGCGAGATGGCGATGTTCACCACCTACATCGCCTGGAGCCTGGTCAACGCCGGCGTGCCTTACTGGCCGGCGTTCTTCCTCACCGTGGCTTTCGCCTTCGTGCTCGGCGTGGTGATCGAGCGCATCGTGATCCGTCCCGTCGAGCGCGCGCCGGTGCTCGCGGTCGTGGTGGTGTTCATCGCGCTGCTGCTCATCTTCAACAGCATTACCGGCTGGATCTACACCTACACGATCAAGCAGTTCCCGAGCCCTTTCCCGGAGAAGCTCAGCCTCGGCTTCAACCTCGTCTCGCCGCACGAGCTTGGCGCCATCGTGGTGACGCTCGTGGTGCTCGCGCTGCTCTACGCCTTCTTCCGCTTCACGCCGCTCGGGCTCGCCATGCGGGCGGCGGCGCAGAATCCGGAATCGAGCCGGCTGGTCGGCATCCGCGTAGGCTGGATGCTGGCGCTCGGCTGGGGGCTCGCCGCGGCGGTCGGCTCGGTCGCCGGCATGATGGTCGCGCCGATCGTGTACCTCGATCCGAACATGATGGGCGGGGTGCTGCTCTATGCCTTCGCCGCGGCGCTCGTCGGCGGCATCGACAACCCGGGCGGCGCCGTGGTCGGCGGCTTCGTCGTCGGCGTGCTGGAGAACGTGCTCGGCGCCTTCGTCATCGGCAACGAGCTCAAGCTCTCGGTGGCCCTGGTCATCATCGTCGGCGTGCTGCTCGTCAAGCCGTCGGGCTTCTTCGGCCGCGTACAGGTCACCAGGGTATGAGAGGCGGGGTATGACCAAAAAAATGGTGACTGTCACCATTTTGCTGCTGGCCGTGGCGTGCGCGCTGCCGTTCTTCGTCAGCAACTACCGCACGTTCCAGCTGACCATGGTGCTGGTCTATGCCATCGCGCTCCTCGGCCTCAACATCCTCACGGGCTACAACGGCCAGATCTCGCTCGGCCACGGCGCGTTCTACGCCCTTGGCGCCTACTGCGCGGCGATCCTCATGGACAAGGCCAACGCACCCTACTGGGCGACGATCCCGGTGGCGGGCATCGTTTGCCTGGTCGCAGGATTCCTGTTCGGGCTGCCGGCGCTGCGGCTCGAAGGCCTGTACCTGGCGCTCGCGACCTTCGCGCTCGGCGTTGCAATGCCGCAATTGCTCAAATACCACCACATCGAGGCGTGGACCGGCGGCGTGCAGGGCATTACGCTGGTCAAGCCCGATGCGCCTGCCTTTTTGACAAATGCGGGATTGCCGCTCAATCCCGACCGGTGGCTCTACTACTTCACCTTGGCGGTGACGCTCGTCTTGTTTATCCTCGGCTGGAACCTGCTGCGCGGACGGATCGGGCGCGCGCTCATCGCGATCCGCGACCAGCACATCGCCGCCGAGGCCATGGGAATCCACAACGCGCTCTACAAGTCGTTCGCCTTCGGCGTCTCGGCGATGTACACCGGCATCGCCGGCGCGCTCGGCGCGATCGCGGTGCAGTTCGTCGCGCCCGACAGCTTCAACATCTTCCTTTCGATCGTGTTCCTCGTCGGCATCGTGGTCGGCGGGCTCGCGTCGATCTCCGGCGCCATCTACGGCGCGCTCTTCATCCAGTTCGTTCCCAACATCGCCGACGAGATCTCCAAGGCCGCGCCCTGGGCGATCTTCGGCGTCTTCATGATCGGTTTCGTCTACCTGATGCCCACCGGCGTCGCAGGCGCGCTGCGCCTGATCAACTCGAGGAGGAGAGCACCATGAAAGCAAGGATTCTCATCGCGGGTCTCGTGGCGGCGGCGCTCGCCATTCCAGCCATGGCGCAGAAGAAGTACGACCCGGGCGCGAACGACAAGGAAATCAAGATCGGCAACACCAATCCCTACAGCGGCCCGGCCTCGGCGTACGGGCAGATCGGCAAGGCGATCACGGCCTACTTCCGCATGGTGAACGACCAGGGCGGGGTCAACGGGCGCAAGATCAACTTCATCAGCTACGACGACTCGTACAGCCCGCCGAAGAC
>DATDCR010000550.1:0-2905 GCA_036524215.1 Burkholderiales bacterium | reverse complement strand
TCGCGCGCCTGAAGCGCATCCGCCTCGGGACGCTCGACGACCTCACCGACGACACGGCCGACTTCCACGCGGGCATCACGCTCCGCTACGTGCACGACCGGGTGGGCGCCAACGCCGTGTGGCTCATGCCCGTCTTACGATGAAATAGCTGCCGATCGCGTTGCCGATGCCGCGGCTGCCCGAGTGCAACATCACCCAGACACGCTTGTCCTCGTCGAGGCAGACCTCGATGAAATGGTTGCCGCCGCCGAGCGTGCCGAGCTGGTGCACCCAGCTCGCGCGCTTGCCCACGCGCTTCGAGATGCCCGGGTGGCGCTGCAGGATGCGCTTCAACCCTTTTTCAAAACGGCGCGCCGCTGCAGCCCGCACGTCGCGGTCATTGTGGCTGTTGAAGCCGACCGGCACGTCGCGCGAAATCTGGTTGAAGACCTTGCGCAGCTTCGCCTCGTCGAGATCCTCCGCCGTGAGCGACAGGCGTCGCGCGATCATGCCGCAGCCGATATCGACGCCGACCGCGGCCGGGATGATGGCCTTCTTCGTCGGGATCACCGAGCCCACCGTCGCGCCGATGCCGAGGTGCACGTCCGGCATGGCCGCGACATGGTGATGCACGATCGGCAGCTTCGAGATATTGACGAGCTGCAGGCGCGCCGCGGGCTCGATGTCGCCGGTGTACACCTTCACCGGGACCACGCCTTCGTGGATTTCGCTCCTGACGGGCATTGCCGTTAGAGAACCCGCACTGGACGCGAGTTCAGGCGCCGGATCTGCCGGTCCTGCAGCCTCGAGAGCAGGAGCATCGCCGCCGTCGCGCCGATCAGCGCGCAGAACATGTCGGCCTGCGTATCCCACGGATCGCCCTGCGTGCCGAGGAAAGCCTCCGCGCCCTGGCCGAAGGCGAGCGCGCTCCACCACTCGATGAGCTCGTAGAAGGCGCTGATCGCGAGCGCCACGCAGATCGAGAGGAAGGCGCTCATGCGCCGTCCCGCGACATAGCCGCCGCGGATGAAGATCTCCCGCGCGATGAGCGCCGGCACGAATCCTTGCATGAGATGGCCGATGCGGTCGTAGGGATTGCGCTCGAAGCCGAACCAGTCCTGCAGCCAGAAACCGAGCGGCACGCGCGCATAGGTGTATGCGCCGCCGTAGATCAGCACCAGCGCATGGACGGCAATGAGCACGTAGAGGAGCGAGGTCAGCGGAAAACGCCGGTAGGTGAGAATCAGGATGGGAAACGCGATCAGCACCGGCGCCACTTCCAGCAGCCACGTCGCCCGATCGTAGGGATGCACGCCGGACACGACGAGCGCCGCCAGCACCAGCAGGCCGAGCGCGCTAGCCGCCGACGCCGCCATCTACCACCACACCAGGGCGGAGCGCATGCCGTCCGGCCAGCAATAGTTGCCGTCCTGCACGGTGAGCCGCCGCGCCAGCGTCTCGCGAATCAGCGCGTCGCGGCTGCCGTCTTCGAGCTGCAAGTGGCGGCGCGCACGGCTCATGGCGGCGTCCAGCGATTCGTCCGTCCATCGGCGCACGGCAGGCTCCATCACGACGTGGGCGTAGATGCCCATCTCGTAGAGGACGTGGTAGCCGATCCAGAAGTTCGGACTGTCGTGCGGATGGCCGTAGATTCGCCGTGAAAGCTCGCCGAGCACGCCGTCGTGCGCCGGCATTCGCATCACCAGGCAGCGCAGCGTGCGCGCATGGCGCTCCATCTTGCGCACGAACGCCACGAGATCGGCGCTCGTGTACATCGCGTGCGAGCAGAATGCGACGTCGTGCGGCGCGACCGTGGCGTCTTCCCAGCGCCCCTCGATCACCTGGATGCCGTTCTCGCGCAGTACTGCCGCCCGAGCGGGGGACGGCTCAATGGCAGTGACGGTCTTTACCTTGCGGGCAAACGGGACGGCATAGCGGCCGCTGCCGGCGCCGATGTCGAGCAGCGTGTCGGCGGCCTGCAGTTTCTCGAGCATGAAGTCCAGAAGCAGGTCCGGCCGCTTCTCCTTGCCGCGCTCGAGCGCCTCGCCGGCCTTGTCCGGCCGGCCGCTGCGCTCAACGAGCTCGCGCCACAGCCCGGCCCAGTCCGGCTCGCTCATCGCGGCTGCGCGCGAAGATCGGCAGGCAGAACGAGGTCTTGAACGAGTGGCTGCAGGCTGAGCATTGGAAGCGGACGTGGAGTTGCTCGCACTTTACCCCGCGCCCGCGCGAATGCGCGACCGCCAGGGGCGCGCCGCATTGCGGGCAGGCGCGCGGCATGGCGACCATCACTTCGAGCCGCGGCACGGGCGAGCCGTCGCGCGCCCGGAAATCCTCTTCCAGGACGATGACCCGCCGCTCGAACGAAGCGATGCCCCAGTTCTCCAGGTCGCGCAGCAGATCGTCGAAGAACGCGATGGTCTTGGCGCCCTGCTCGGCCGCCAGGCGCCGGCCATTCGCCGTGAGCATCGTGAAGGGTGCCGCGGTCGCGTAAGTGAGCTCACGGCTAAGCGAGCTCGTCAGGGCGGCGACGAGCCCGCGTCCGCGGCTGGCGGCCTTGGTGAAGAACGCCGCCACGCCGAGGCCCCCGAGCTTGTCGAGGCGGTCGGCGTCCTGCACGATCTTGCAGGCATCATTGCAGGATAGTGCATCGTTGTAGAGACCCCGCAACGCCTGGGTGACGGATTGAATGTCTTCGGCGGCGAGTCCCGCGGCAGCGAGCATCTCCTCGGCCAGCGCCGCTGCATGCTCCTCCTCGGGCACGTCGCCGTCGTGGTAGAGGCCGCCGTGAAACTTGCCGGCGTCGTGGTACAGCGCGACGAGGCATGGCAGGAATGGATCCACCTCCTCCATCACGGCAAGCCTGTAGGCGATGGCGGCGGTGCGGCGCGAATGCTCGAGCAGGAACTCGGAGGCCGGCTGCTTCGCG
>DATDCR010000549.1:0-1677 GCA_036524215.1 Burkholderiales bacterium | reverse complement strand
TGAGCGAATCGATCTCGCCGGTGTGGACGACCACGTTGTCGCGCAGCACGCGAACCTGCGCGCCGCGCTTGACCAGTCCTTCGAGGACGTAGCAGCCCGCCACGGTGCCGATCTTCGAGATGCGGAACACCTGGCGCACCTCGACCATGCCGAGGACCGATTCCTTCTTCTCCGGCGCCAGCATGCCGGAAAGCGCGGCCTTGATCTCGTCGACCGCCTCGTAAATGATGTTGTAGTAGCGGACCTGGATGCCGGAGGACTCCGCCAGCTTGCGCGCAGCGGCATCGGCACGCGTGTTGAAGCCGATGATCACGGCGCGCGCCGCCATCGCCAGGTTGACGTCGGACTCCGTGATGCCGCCCACGCCGGCGTGGACCACGGTCACCTTCACCTCCTCGCTGCCGAGCTTGGTGAGCGCGTGGATCAGCGCTTCCTGCGAGCCCTGCACGTCGGCCTTGATCACGAGGTTGAGCACTTTCTTGTCCTCGCCCATCTGCTCGAACATGTTCTCGAGCTTCGCCGCGTGCTGCTTGGCGAACTTGACGTCGCGGAACTTGCCTTGCCGGAAGAGCGCGATCTCGCGCGCCTTGCGCTCGTCGGTGAGGACCATCATGTCCTCGCCGGCATTCGGCACCTCCGACAGGCCCTGGATCTCGACCGGGATCGACGGCCCTGCCGACTGCACCGGCTTGCCGTTCTCGTCCAGCATGGCGCGTACACGGCCGAAGACCGCGCCCGTGAGCACGATGTCGCCGCGGTGCAGGGTTCCTGCAGTGACGAGCAGGGTGGCGACCGGGCCGCGGCCTTTGTCCAGCCGCGCCTCGATGACCACGCCTTTGGCGGGCGCCTCGACCGCGGCTTTCAGCTCGAGCACCTCGGCCTGCAGCAGCAGCTGCTCGAGCAGCGCGTCCACGCCCTCGCCGGTCTTCGCCGACACCGGCACCACCGGCGAGTCGCCGCCGAATTCCTCCGGCACGACGCCGTGCGCCAGCAGCTCCTGCTTCACCTTGTCCGGATTGGCCTCGTGCTTGTCGATCTTGTTCATCGCCACCACCAGCGGCACCTTCGCCGCTTTCGCGTGGTTGATGGCTTCGATCGTCTGCGGCATGACCCCGTCGTCCGCGGCGACGACCAGCACGACGATATCGGTGACCTTGGCGCCGCGCGCGCGCATGGCGGTGAAGGCCTCATGGCCCGGCGTGTCGAGGAAGGTGATCACGCCGCGCTGCGTCTTCACGTGGTAGGCGCCGATGTGCTGGGTGATGCCGCCCGCCTCGCCCGCCGCGACCTTCGTGCGGCGGATGAAGTCGAGCAGCGAAGTCTTGCCGTGGTCGACGTGGCCCATCACGGTCACCACCGGCGGCCGCGTCGTCTGCTCGGCCGTGGTCTCGGTTTCCGGCGCTTCGGCGAGGAAGGACTCGGGGTCGTCGAGCTTGGCCGCCTTCGCCTTGTGGCCCATTTCCTCGACCACGATCATCGCCGTCTCCTGGTCGAGGACCTGGTTGATCGTCGCCATGCTGCCGAGCTTCATCAGCACCTTGATCAGCTCGGCCGCCTTCACCGACATGCGGTGGGCAAGCTCGCCTACGGTGATCGTCTCTGGCACGGCCACTTCGCGGACCAGCGGCTCGGTCGGCTGCGCGAACGTGGTCTGGTCGCCGCCGCCCGTGCCCTGCC
>DATDCR010000548.1:0-7818 GCA_036524215.1 Burkholderiales bacterium | reverse complement strand
GACCTGGTCGTCGCGTTCAACGAGCAGGTGCTGCTGGGCCGCGTACGCGCGGGCGAGCTCAAACCCGGCTGCATCATCCTGCTCGAGGACATGTGGCGCAAGAACCCCGACGCGGCGATCGCCAACTCGTACGTCAACGCGCACAAGGAGCTGGTCGCCGCGGGCTACAAGGTCTACGAGGTGCCGTTCCAGCAGGAAACCGAGGCGGTGCTGCCGGGTGCGGCCCGGGGCAAGAACATGTTCGCCCTCGGCATGCTGTGCCACCTCTACGGCCTGGACATCGCGCTCGCGCGCGAGCAGATCGCCCTCACCTTCGGCAAGAAGAAGCAGAAGGTGATCGACGACAACGTGAAGCTGCTCGACGCGGGCCTCGCGTGGGCGGCGCAGAACCTCGACTTCCGCTTCAAGATCACCGCCGCGCGCCCCGACAAGCCGCAGGTGGTGATGAACGGCAACACGGCGCTGGCGCTCGGCGTGGTCGCCTCGGGCATGGAGATCTGCGCCATGTACCCGATCACGCCCGCCACCTCCGCCTCGCACTACCTCTCGGACATCTTCGAGAAGGTGGGCGGCATCGTGCACCAGGCCGAGGACGAGATCGCCGCCGTCACCTGCGCCATCGGTGCCTCCTACGCCGGCAAGTGCGCCGTGACCATCACCTCCGGCCCCGGCTATTCGCTCAAGCAGGAAGCGCTCGGCCTCGCCGTGATGGCCGAGATCCCGCTCGTGGTAATCAACGTGCAGCGCGGCGGCCCGAGCACCGGCCAGCCGACCAAGGCCGAGCAGGGCGACCTTTTCGCCGCCATGTACGGCAGCCACGGCGACGCGCCCAAGGTGGTGCTCGCCGCGAGCACGATCGAAGACTGCTTCTACTCCGTCATCACGGCCAGGAAGCTTGCGGAAACGTTCAACATGGTGGTGGTCGTCCTCACCGACGCCAACCTCGCCACCTCGCAGTCGCCCTTCCCGCGGCCGACGTTCGATCCGGCCTGGATCGCGCCGCCGACCGACCAGAGCGCCTTGCCCGCAGGCGCGCAGCCCTACGACTGGGAGAAGGCTACCGGCCTTGCGCGGCGCTTCATCCCGGGGCAGCCGGGCGGCATGCATGCGCTCACCGGCCTCGCGCACGACAGGGCGAGCCACGTGGCCTACGACCCGCAGATCAACGAAGACTCGATCCACTTCCGCAGCCTGAAGCTCGCGGCGCTGGCGAAGACGCTGAAGGCGCCGCCGATCCATGGCGACCCCCAGGGCGATCTCCTCGTCGTCGGCTGGGGCAGCACCAAGGGCGCGATCGAGGAAGCCGTCGACAGCATGCGCGCCGACGGCAAGAAGGTCTCCTCGATGCACCTGCGCTTCCTGCAGCCGCTGCCGCCGGGAATCGGCGAGGCGATGAAGCGCTTCAAGAAGGTGATCACCATCGAAGGCAACTGGTGCGACCGGCCCGAGGACGAGCTGATCGACGAGAACAACCGTCGCTACTCGGCCCTCGCCATCCTGCTGCGCTCGCGCTTCCTGGTCGACGTGGACTGCTGGAGCGAAGTGCGCGGCCAGCCGATCAAGCCTTCGAGCATCGTGAAGGTCATGCAGTCGAAGCTGGCAACGAAAAAAGAGGCGGTTACCTCATGAACAACTCAGCCACCGAGTGCCTGCTGCGCCTGCACGACGAGCGCTTCGAGCTCGAGGACTACCAGAGCGGCGTGCCGCGCTGGTGCTCCGGCTGCGGCGACAACGCCATCCTCGCCGCGGTGCAGAAGCTCTGCCGCGACGAGAAGCTGCATCCCGAGAAGACGATGTTCGTCTCCGGCATCGGCTGCTCGAGCCGCTTCCCGCACTACATGAAGACCTACGGCTTCCACGGCATCCATGGCCGTGCCCTGCCGGTGGCCGAAGGCATCCGCATGGCGCGGCCCGACCTGCACGTGTTCGTGAACACCGGCGACGGCGACTGCTGCTCGATCGGCGCGGCGCACTGGATCCACGCCATCCGCTACAACATGAACCTGACGGTGATGCTGCACGACAACCAGATCTACGGGCTCACCAAGAAGCAGGCCTCGCCGACTTCCCCGCGCGGCACGAAGAGCAACACCACGCCGCGCGGCTCCTACCTCGAGAGCCTGAACCCGCTGACCGTGACGCTCGGCGTGCAGAACGTCTCGTTCGTGGCGCAGGCGGTGGACTGGATTCCCGAGGTGCTGTTCGAGATCATCAAGGCGGCCTACCACCACAAGGGCCTGTCCTTCGTTCGCATCCTGCAGCGCTGCCCCGAATGGATGCCGGACGCCTTCGAGCCGTGGATCAAGGACCCGAAGCGCACCCAGCTCCTCGCGCACAAGGACGGCCTGCAGCCGAGCGACATCATCAAGCGCACGTACTCGAACATCCTCGAGCACGATCCTTCGAACATCGATCGCGCGCGCGAGATCGCCTCGGCGCACGACCCGATACCGGTCGGCATCCTCTACCGCAACGAGGAAGTGCCGTGCTACGAGGACCTGCGCAGGAGCACCAAGCTGCGCACCACGGAATACATCCAGAAGGGCCTCGAGGCCGAGTTCGACAAATTCACCGTCTGGCCGGAAGCGGCCACGGCTAAGGGCTGAACCATGCACTCCGAACTGAACGCCGAACTCGCCTTCCGCCTCACCGGGATGAGGAGCGCGGGCGAACTCGAGGGGGTGGAGGAGCTCTCGCTCCGGCCGGCGCTCCTCGCCGGCTACCGCGACCTCACCAGCCTGCGCTACGACTTCCCTCTGGTTTTCACGCCCGAAGGCACGAAATCGCTTTCCGCGCTGGTCGATGAAGCGCTCGCCAAGAGCTCCGATGGCGAGCTGCGCTACAAGGCGCTCGCGCGCGAGCGCGAGATCCGCAAGCTTCTCGCCGGCGGCGGCAAAGGCCGCCTCTCTGAGCTCTGGAAGGTCAATCTCCCTCTTACAGTCGATGGAGAGCTGGCGGACTGCGACGCTTCGCTGCCGCGCCGCTTCATCGAGCACACGTGGGCCGGCGTGCAGGCGAAGAAGGCGAGCCGCTTCCGCGAGAGGGCCGACAAGCTCGCGCTCAGCCTCTCCGGCATCCTGGCCGCCGATTACGTCTATTCCGACGAAGGCCGCAGCGCCGAGAAGCTGGCCTCCGCCCTCGCCGCGCGCGACGACATCGACACGAAAGCCCTGTCGCGGCTGCTTTCGCGCGCCGTCCCCGAGCGGCGCCTGCCCGAATCGCGCCGCCGCCGCATCAGCGCCCTCGTGAAGACGCTCAGGGAGCAGCGTTTCTTCGCCGGCGCGAAATCGTATCCCTACATCTTCGCCAACTGCACCGACGCGCTGCACGCGCTGAACGAGCGCCGCCCGAAGCTGATCGAGCTCGGCAAGGCGATGGCGGCGGCGGAGCTGGAAGCCGCCGGCGACTACGACGAGGCGCGGCACGATCCGCTGTTCGAGGTGTTCGGCGAGATGACGCTCGATCCGGAGCTCTGCCCGGATTACCTCGTCTGCCTGAACGCCGCCGACCTGCACGCGAAAGAGAACGCCGGCCTGCAGCTCCTCCTCGCGAGCGGCATGCCGGTCAAGGTTCTGGTGCAGCACGACGACATCCTCGAGCGCACACCGATCCAGGGCCTCGCCTTCGGCACGCGCGCGCGGCTCCTCACCGGCATGGCGCTCGGCCTGAACAATGTCTACCTCGTGCAATCGGCGGCGTCGAACCTCTATCCACTCGCGGAGAAAGTGCTGAAGGGCATCCAGTACCGCGGCGTCGCGCTCTTCAGCATCTTCTCCGGCGCGACCGGCCACACGGACGGCTTGCCGCCGTACCTGGTTGCGGCCGCGGCGATGGAATCGCGCGCCTTCCCGGCCTTCAGCTACGACCCCTCGGCCGGCGACGACTACGCGAAGCGCTTCTCGCTCGACAACAATCCGCAGCCCGAGGCCGACTGGGCCGAGCACGAGTTTTCGTACGAGGATGCCGAGCACCAGCGCCTGAGCGACAAGCTCAAATTCACGCTCACCGATTTCGCCGCCTGCGACCGGCGCTATGCCAGCTTCTTCGCACGGGTCTCGAAGACCAACGGCGAACAGGCGCTGTTCATGGTCGACGCCAAGAACCAGCTGCAGCGGATCATCGCTTCCGACGCCGTGCTGCGCGAGGAAAGCCGCTGCCTGGAGAACTGGCACCACCTGCAGAGCCTCGGCTTGCGCAAGGTCGTCGTGCAGGCAGCGCCCGCCCCGGCGGCCCCGGTCGCCGAAGCAGCCAAGCCCGTCGCCGCCGCACCTGCCGTTGCGGAAGAGCCAAAGAAAGCAGCGGCCTCGGACGAGCCTTACATCGAGACGCCGCGCTGCACGACGTGCGAAGAGTGCATGAAGATCAACAACAAGCTCTTCCTCTACGACGCCAACAAGCAGGCCTACATCGCCGATCCGAAGCTCGGCAGCTACAAGGATCTCGTCGAAGCGGCGGAGAGCTGCCAGGTGTCGATCATCCATCCCGGCAAGCCGCTCAATCCGGACGAGCCGGGACTCGCCGAGCTGGTCCAGCGCGCGGAGCCCTTCCTCTAATCGACTTAAGGAACGCGCTGAAGACGTCGCCCCCGCGAAAGCGGGGGCCCCGTTTTCTTGAACTGGGTTCCCGCCTTCCCGGGAACGACGATCTCCCTTCTTTGCAGAAATGCCTGCAAAAAGCCCGGCCTCACCTAGGGCTATTTCCTTGTGTTGGATCAAAAGCGCCGGTGGAGGCGTTCTGCAAAGTGGCGCATGGCATTGAGAATCGGTAAGAAGGAAGCGTTGCCCCTCGTGCAGGGCGGCATGGGGGTCGGCGTTTCCGCGCATCGCCTCGCCGGCGCCGTGGCGCGCGAGAACTGCGTCGGCACGATCTCGAGCATCGACCTGCGCCGCCTGCATCCGGACCTGATGAAGGAAACCGGCCGCTCGCGCGACAAGGCGGTGATCGAAAAGGCGAATCTCGTCGCCCTCGACCGCGAGATCCGCGCCGCGCGTGAAGTTTCCGGCGGCAGCGGCATCGTCGCCGTGAACGTCATGCGCGCGGTGTCGCAATACACCGATTACGTGCGCACCTCCTGCGCCGCGGGCGCGGACGCCATCGTCGTCGGCGCCGGCCTCGCCATGGACCTGCCGGAGCTCGCGCGCGACTATCCGGACGTCGCCCTGGTGCCGATCGTCTCCGAATCGCGCGCCGCCTCGCTGATCGCGCGGCGCTGGCAGCGCCGCGGGCGCGCCCCCGACGCGATCGTCGTCGAGCATCCCGGCTATGCCGGCGGCCATCTCGGCGCGACGAAGCTCGAGGAAGTGGCCGACCGGCGCTTCGACTTCGAGCGCGTGCTGCCGGAGATCCGCCAGGCGCTGCACGATGCGGGCCTCGACCCGGACAAGATTCCCCTCATCGCCGCGGGCGGCATCAATTCGCCGGCGCGCATCAAGGCCGCCATGGATGCCGGCGCCGCCGGGATCCAGGTCGGCACGCCGTTCGCCGTGACGCAGGAAGGCGACGCGCATGCCAACTTCAAGCGCATCCTCGCCGAGGCGAAGCCCGAGGACATCGTGGTCTTCATGAGCGTCGCCGGCCTGCCCGCGCGCGCCGTCAGGACGCCGTGGCTTGCGCATTACCTCGCCAAGGAAGATGCGCTGAAGCGCCGCGCCAAGAAGCGCAAGCAATGCACCCTCGCCTGGGATTGCCTGCAGCAATGCGGCCTGCGCGACGGCATCGCGCAATCGGGCCAGTTCTGCATCGACCACCAGCTCGCCGCCGCGGTGAAGGGCGACGTCGACCACGGCCTCTTCTTCCGCGGCTCGGAGCCGGTGCCTTTCGGCAGCGAAATTCGGCCCGTGCGGGACCTCGTGGGGTATCTCCTGAGTTAGCATTGCTGCACCGCAACTAGCGATGCAGGTCCGCAATGCCCCCTGTTGCCGAATTCATCGAGAACCGCACCTACGACGAGATCAAGGTCGGCGATAACGCCATCCTGACGCGCACGTTGCGCCCGGAGGACATCCAGCTTTTCGCCATCATGTCGGGCGACGTCAACCCGGCCCACGTCGATCCCGAGTACGCGCACTCCTCCATGTTCCACGAGGTCATCGCCCACGGCATGTGGGGCGGTGCGCTGATCTCCACCGTGCTCGGCACCGAATTCCCCGGCCCCGGCACCATCTACATCGCGCAGACGCTCAAGTTCTCGCGCCCGGTGAAGCTCGGCGACACGATCAGCATCAAGATCACCTGCAAGCAGAAGTTCGACCACAACAAGCACATCGTCTTCGACTGCCTGTGCACCAACCAGGACCACCTGAAGGTGATCGTCGGCGAGGCCGAGGTGCTCGCGCCGAGCGAGAAGATCAAGCGCCAGCGCATGGAGCTGCCGGAGGTGACCATCTCCGATCGCTGGGGCCGCTACCAGCGCCTGCTCGCGCGCGCGAAGGGCCTGCCGACCGCCACGGCGGTGTTCGGCTTCCCGACCCACGCCGAAACGCTGCAGGCCGCCGCCATCACCCGCGACTCGGGCTTCATGCGCCCGGTGCTCGTCGGCCCCGAGAAGCAGATGCGCGAGCTCGCCGAGCAAAGCAAGATCGACCTGAAAGGCTGCCGCTTCGTCGACGTGGCGAGCGGCAAGGCCGCCGTCTGGCGCGCGGTCGAGATGGTGAAGACCGGCGAGGCGGAAATCCTCGTGCAAGGCGGCGTCGAGACGCACGAGTTCCTGATGCCGATCGTCAGCCCGCACGGGCTGCGCACCGACCGGCGCCTGTCGCACGTGCTATGGATCGACGTGCCGAGCTACGAGCGCCCGATCATCATCAGCGACATGATGGTGAACATCGAGCCCACGCTCGAGCACAAGATCGAGATCGTGCAGAACGCCATCGACTTCGCCCACCTGATGGGCATCCCGGATCCCAAGGTCGCGATCCTCGCCGGCATCGATACCCTGACGCCGAAGATGCGCGCCACCATCGACGCCGCCGTCCTCTGCAAGATGGCCGACCGCGGCCAGATCACCGGCGGGGTCCTCGACGGCCCGCTCGGCTTCGACAACGCGATCTCCGTCGTCTCTGCCCGCAACGCGCACCTGAAGTCCGCCGTCGCCGGCCATGCCGACGTCCTCATCGCTCCCGACCTCGAAGCCGGCAACATGCTCGCCAAGCAGCTCGAGCACCTCGGCGACGCGATCTCCGGCGGCGTCGTCATGGGCGGGCGCGTGCCGATCGTTCTCGCCAACCGCAACGACTCGATCGAGAGCCGCGTCGCCTCGCTCGTCCTCTCGCTGCTCGTCGCCAGTCAGCAGCGGGCGAGGGGCTAGACGGCCGACCCGGGCTAGATCAGGGAGCCGCGGTTCACCATGCCGCCGTCGATGGTGACGATGGTGCCGGTGGTGTAGCTCGAGAGATCCGAAGCGAGCAGCGCCACGGTGGCGGCGACCTCCTCGACGTGGGCGGCGCGGCCGAACGGAAAGCCCTTCGCCAGCTCGTGCCAGCGCGACTCGTCGCCGAACTTGCGCTTCGCCTCGGTCTTCATCAGGCCGACCAGGCGCTCGGTGGCGACGGGGCCCGGGTTCACGCCGATCACGCGAACGCCGTCGCGGTCGCTCTGGCCGCCGAGCGCGCGCGTGAACGCCATCAGCGACGCGTTGCACGCCGCGCCGGCGATGTAGCCCGCGTCCGGCGCCTCGCCGCCGTTACCGAGAATGTTGATGATCACGCCTTTGCGCCGCGCCTTCATCTGGCGGTAGAACTCGCGGCACAGGTTGATGTAGCCGAACACCTTGAGGTCGAAGACGGCGCGAAAGCGATCCTCGTCGACTTCCAGGATCGA
>DATDCR010000547.1:0-5044 GCA_036524215.1 Burkholderiales bacterium | reverse complement strand
GTCGCGGCGCCGTTCTTCCTGTCCGAGTTCTACGTCACGCTGATGAACTACATCGGCCTCTCCACGCTGGTGGCGCTCGGCCTGGTGCTCCTCACCGGCGTCGCGGGACTGATGTCGTTCGGCCAGCAGGCCTTCGTCGGCATCGGCGCCTACACGAGCGCGGTGCTTGCCGTGCACTACGGCGCCTCGCCGTGGATCGGCCTCGCCGCCGGCCTGGCGCTCACCGGGGCGATCGCCGCCCTGCTCGGCGTCATCACGGTGCGGCTCTCGGGCCACTACCTGCCGCTCTCCACCATCGCCTGGGGAATCAGCGTCTATTTCCTCTTCGGCAACCTCGAGATCCTGAACAAGCACGACGGCGTCGGCGGCCTGCCGGCCCTGCGGATCTTCGGCTGGACGCTCGACACCGGACGCGACTCCTACGTGCTCATCTGGGTCGTGGCGCTCGCCGCGCTGCTCGCCGCGCGCAACCTGCTCGACTCGCGCGCCGGGCGCGCCGTGCGTGCGCTGCGCTTCCGCGCCACCATGGCCGAGAGCTTCGGCATCGACACGGCGCGCCTCAAGCTCGTCATCTTCCTTTACGCCGCGCTGCTCGCCGCCCTCTCCGGCTGGCTGTACGCGCATTTCACGCGCTACGTCAGCCCCGGCGCCTTCACCGTCAACATGGGCATCGAGTACCTGTTCATGGCGGTGGTCGGCGGCGCGAGCCAGGTGTGGGGCGCGGTGGTCGGCGCGGCGCTCCTCACCATGCTCAAGGAATGGCTGAAGGACATCCTGCCGAAGTTCTTCGAGGCGAGCGGCAACTACGAGGTGATCGTGTTCGGCCTGCTGATGCTGCCGCTCCTGCACCGCGCGCGCGACGGGCTGATGCCGATCCTCGCTCGCCTTGGTGCTGGCAAACCTCAAATGATTCAGGTTGGACCTGCAACGGCACTGCCGAAGCGCGCCGACCCCGCCGCCGGCGCCACGCTGCTCGCGCTCGACGGCGTGCAGAAGAATTTCGGCGGCCTCGCGGCGGTGCGCGGCCTTTCCTTCGAGATGCGCGCGGGAGAGATCCTCGGCCTGATCGGCCCCAACGGCGCCGGCAAGAGCACGGTGTTCAACGTCGTCACGGGAGTGCTGCCCTCCAACGGCGGCGAGATCCGCTTCCTCGGCAGCCGCATCGACGCCCTGCCGTCGCGGCGCATCGCCAGCCTCGGCATCGCGCGCACCTTCCAGCACGTGAATCTCGTCGGCGGCATGTCGGTGCTCGAGAACGTGGCGATCGGCGCGCACCTGCGCGGCGCCAAGGGATCGGTGCAGGCGATGCTGCGCCTGGACCGCGCGGAGGAGCGGCGCCTGCTGCACGAGGCGCGCCTGCAGGTCGAGCGCGTCGGCCTCGCCTCGCATCTCGGCGACCCCGCCGCGAGCCTCGCGCTCGGCCAGCAGCGCGTGGTCGAGATCGCGCGCGCGCTCGCCGCGGATCCCGTGCTTCTTCTCCTCGACGAGCCGGCGGCCGGGCTGCGCTTCCAGGAAAAGCAGGCACTGGCGGATCTGCTGCGCCAGCTGCGCGCCGGGGGAATGAGCATCCTGCTCGTCGAGCACGACATGGACTTCGTGATGGGCCTGGTCGACCGGCTGGTGGTGATGGACTTCGGCGAGAAGATCGCCGAGGGACTGCCGCGCGAGATCCAGCAGAACCCGGCGGTGGTCGAGGCCTACCTCGGAGGCATCGAGTGAACCCGGAAAAAAACAGGGACAGACCACGTTTTCCGGCGGGAAAAAATCGTGGTCTGTCCCTGATTTCGACATGGAAGCACGCGCAATGAGCGCCGCGCTCGAGATCGAGAGCCTGTCGGTGGCGTACGGCAAGATCGAGGCGCTGCACCGCGCGAGCCTGCGCGTCGCCGAAGGCGCGATCGTCACCGTGATCGGACCGAACGGCGCCGGCAAGACCACGCTGCTCGGCGCCATCATGGGGCTCCTGCCCTCGAACGGCGTGCTGCGCTACGACGGCGCTCTCCTCGACGGCACGTCCACCGAGGAGCGCGTGGCGCGCGGCATGTGCCTCGTGCCCGAGCGGCGCGAGCTCTTCTCCGAGCTCTCCGTGCACGACAACCTGCTGCTCGGCGCCTTCCATCGGCGCGGCGACGGCAAGCGCGCGCTCGATGCGGACCTCGCGCAGGTCTACAAGCGCTTTCCGAAGCTCGCCGAGCGCGCCAAGCAGCTTGCCGGCACGCTCTCCGGCGGCGAGCGCCAGATGCTCGCGCTGGGACGCGCGCTGATGGCGAAACCGCGGCTGCTGCTGCTCGACGAGCCGAGCCTCGGCCTCGCGCCGCGCATCGTGCGCGAGACCTTCCACATCATCGCGGACCTGAAGCGCACCGGCGTCTCGATGCTGCTCGTCGAGCAGAACGCTCGCGCCGCGCTGCAGGTCGCCGACTACGCGTACGTGCTAGAGGTCGGCGACATCGTGCTCGAAGGCCCCGCGGCCGAGCTCGCCGGCCATCCTCGCGTCATCGAAACCTATCTCGGCTTGAGCTCGGCCGCTGAACGCGACCCCTTGACCTAAATCACGCCCGTAGGCCCCCGGGGCCGTACCCTGACATTCATGAAGTACGAAGATCCGGCCTGCGCTTACTGTCCCGAGACGGTGCGCGCCTGCCGCCAGGGGGAGGCTGCGGAGCGCGGCCCTGGTTTCTGTCCCACGAAGGTCGATCCCCATGCGCAGGACGTTGCGCGCGCGCTCTATGACGACCCCGAGACGCGCCGGATCTCGCAGGAATCGGCGCGCGTGGAGGCGGAGGGTTACTGCAAGTGGACGCGAGTCGAGGAGATCATCGAGTTCGCGCGCAAGATGGGCTTCCGCAAGCTCGGCATCGCCAACTGCATCAGCTTCGTCGACCACGCCTACGTGCTGACCCGCATCCTCGAAAGCCACGGCTTCCAGGTGGTCTCGATTGCCTGCAAGAACGGCAGCATCCCGAAGGAAGATCTCGGCCTTGCGGACGCCGAGAAGGTGCGGCCGGGCCAGTTCGAGGCGCTGTGCAATCCGCTCGCGCAGGCCGAGCTTCTGAACGAGCACGGCACCGAGCTCAACATCGTGATGGGCCTGTGCGTCGGGCACGACAGCCTGTTCTTCCGGCACGCGAAGGGATTGAGCACCGTGCTCGTCGCCAAGGACCGGGTGCTCGGCCACAACCCGGTGGCCGCTCTCAACCTCGCCGATACCTATTACGACCGGCTCTGGGGACCGCTCAAGCCGGCGAAGCCGCCGAAGCTTCCGCCCGCCGGGCGGCGCTAGCCCTGCTACTTCCTGTAGACGCCGTATTCAGCGGCCGCTTCCACCATCGCGCGCAGGTTGGCGAGCTTCGCACCCTCGATGGAATTCGTTCCCGCGGAAAGGATGAAGCCGCCGCCTTCCTTGCAGGCCTCGATGGTTCTGCGGCAATAGTCCTTCACGTCGGCGGGCGAGCCGGTGGCGATGAGCGAAGCGGGAACGTTGCCGGAGATGCAGCAGCGGCTGCCGAGCGCCTTCTTCGCCTTTCCCATGTCGGTGCGGTCGAAGAGCCAGTTGACGGCGCCTTTGGGGAATTCGTTCACCAGCGCGAGGCGCGTCTCGAAGCTGCCCTCGGCGAAGAGGGTCGGCACGACGCCTTCGGCGATGAGGCCGTCGACGACCCGCTTCAGCGTCGGCCAGTAGAACGTCTGGAACTGCTTCTCCGACATCCAGCCGTCGGCGCCCTTGTGCAGCGGAAAGAGCGCCGTCTGCCCGCGCATGACGTTGAGCGTCTCGACGGTGACGTCGATGGTGATTTGCGCCACGACGTCGAGCGCCTGGAGAAGCTTCTCCGGCCGGCGCCGCAGGTCGAGGATGATTCCCTTGGTGCCGCGCAGCGTGTCGCCGATCGTGTCGAACGGCGCCTTGGCATACACCGACCTCATCGCAGGAAAGCCGAGCTCGCGGCCGCGGCGGCCGACGGCCGACACGACCTCGGTCCAGCTCGCCAGCGTCTTCCCGACTTCGATCAGCTTCTGCAGCGACTCCTGCACCTCGGGGCGGGTATACGGCATGAAATGCGCCGCCACCATCGGCAGCTCCGTGATGTACGTGAAGGACTGCAGCATGCGGAACGGCTCGAACGTGCCGAAGATCCGCGGCAGGTATTTGCGCAGGAAGAAGTCCGACGGATCGTGGATCAAGGCGTCGTATTCCTCGGGCGTCATGTACTCGCGCTCGACGAACTGGTAGGCCTTGGCGTCCGGCGCGAGGCCGTGACCCGGCCAGCGGTAGAGCCGGTAGTCGAGCAGGTCGAGCACCTTGCCCACCGGCACGTTCGGGGCCGCAAACGCGTCGAGGTCGGTCTCCAGGCTGAACTTGAGCCAGGCCTGCGCCGCCTTCTCGGCGTCGTACATCGCGGTGCCGTAGTCGATGCCGGCATATTCGGCAGGCAGCGCGCCGATCGGGAGGGACACGGGCACCCTGTCGGGCTCGCGCACGTCGTACACGTCGATCATGCGCTGCGCCCTCGCGCGATACGCCTCTTCGGCTGCGGCGCTGTCGAAGCGGATGCCCTCGGTCGAGCGATACCACTCGAACCGGCGCGCGCGCTTCTGCTCCGGCGACAGCGTCGTCCAGTCCGCGTCCATGGCGCTCACAGCGATCTCCTTCGGTTCGCTACGTTCATGCCGGCCGCAGGGCGTCTCCGGTCCGAACGATGCCCCCCTCGAGGATCTCGCAGTTCAGCCCCGAGCGGTTGACGAGCGGCGCGTAGACCGGCTTTCGCGTGACCTGCTCCAGATACTTGCAGGGGACGTTCAGGCGCGCGCCCAGGAGCAGCGCTGCGCCGACTCGGAATCGCCGGCCGACCAGGTGGTTCAACGGCACGCCGCGCGTGGTCAGGTTGCGCCGCGTCTCGTGCGGGGCGAGTTCGATCCCGTGGTCGCGCGCGAGCGCCTCCAGCGTTTCCATCTCGATCAACGTCACCTGCCGGTCGACGCGCGGTGTCTTCGAGTAGTAGCCCCGGCCGGTCGCATAGCGATCGCCCTCGACGCCAACGCCGGC
>DATDCR010000546.1:0-6913 GCA_036524215.1 Burkholderiales bacterium | reverse complement strand
AGCAGATCTTGTCGAGCGCGCCCAGGTGCTCCTTCGCCTTGGCGACATTGCCCACCATCAGGTAGGCCTCGCCGAGGTACTCGTGCGCGCCGCGGTGCTTCGGGTCGATGCGCAAGGCCTCGTTGTAATGCTTGAACACCTGGTCCATGTCCTTCGTGCCGCCCTTGCGCAGCGAATACGCGTACAAGTTGTGATAGTCGGCGTTGCCGGGGTCGCGTGCGACGCCGTCCCGCATCAGCTCGGCGGCGGCTTTCCAGTCCTGCTTGTCGCTCGCCGCGCGGTAGCGCTCGATGGTCGGATCGCTGTTGGCGGCGGACGATGGCGTGTCCGCTGCGAATGCCGCATTGGCGTAAAGGAGCAGCGCTAAGATGGTGGCGATGAATCCCGGGCTCACGGTGCCCTCCCTGTGAAGATGCGCATGGTACTGCTTGCCTGCGCGCTAACACTCGCCGCGGGCTCCGCATTCCCGCAGGCGCCAAAATCGCGCGAGCAAGCGCTCGCCGCGCTGAAGAGCCCCGAAACGGACACCCGCGCCGAAGCCATCGTGTGGCTCGCCAACCACGGCAGCATGGCGGACACGCCGCTGCTGCAGGAGCGGCTGCGCGACGCAAACGAGAAGGTGCGGGCCTACGCCGAGCAGGGCCTTTGGGCCGTCTGGAGCCGCTCGGGCGATGCGCAGGTCGATCGGCTGATGGCGCGCGGCGTCGAGCTCATGCAGGCCGGCGAATACCGCTCGGCGATCGAGGCGTTTTCCGAAGTCGTGAAGCGAAAGCCCGGCTTCGCCGAGGGCTGGAACAAGCGTGCCACGGTGTACTTCCTCGCCGGCGACTACCGGCGCTCGCTCGCCGACTGCGACGAGGTGCTCAAGCGCAATCCTGCGCACTTCGGCGCGCTGTCAGGCCTGGGGCAGATCCACTTCGCGCTCGAGAACTACGAGCAGTCGCTCGCCTGGTTCCGCAAGGCGCTTGCCGCGAATCCGAACCTCGCGGGCGTGGAGATGAACATCAAGGGCCTCGAGGCCCTGCTGAAGGAAAAGCGCGGGCCGACGATCTAGCGGTACTCGCTCGCCGCGCTGTCGCCGTCGGCAGGCCGGCCGACGAGGAAGCCCTGGATGTAGTCGCAGCCGCAGTCGCGCAGGAAGCGCTGCTGCGCCTCGTTCTCCACCCCTTCGCCGATCACCTCGATCGACAGCGCGTGGGCGAGCGCGACGATGGCGGAGACGATCGCGCCCTGCTCCCGGTCTTCCGGCGCCTCGGCCACGAAAGCGCGGTCGATCTTCACCTTGTCGACCGGGAAGCGCTTGAGGTAAGCGAGGCTGGAATAGCCGGTGCCGAAGTCGTCGATGGCGATCGACACGCCGAGCGCCTTCAGCCGCTTCAGCGCGGAAAGCGTGGCATCGGTGTGCTGCATGGCGAGCGTCTCGGTGATCTCGAGCTCGAGCAGCTCCGGTGGCAGGGCGCTTTCCGCGAGCGCCTGCGCGACGACCTCCGTGAGCTTAGGGTCGTTGAACTGCCGGGGCGAGAGGTTGACGGCGATCTGCAGGCCGTCGCCTTGATCTGCCTTCGGCGCGCCGAGCGCGGCTGCCCAGCGGCAGGCCTCGCGCAGCACCCACTCCCCGATCTTGAGGATGAGGCCGCTCTCCTCGGCGATCTGGATGAACTCGCTCGGCGGAATCAGGCCCCGCTTCGGGTGCTGCCAGCGCACGAGCGCTTCGTGGCCGGTGACGCGGCCGCTTTTCGCCTCGACGATGCGCTGGAAATGCAGGCGCAGCTCGCCGCGTCCGAGCGCGCGGCGCAGGTCCGTCTCGATGGCGAGCCGCCGCGAGGCGGCCTGGTTCATCTTCTCGGTGAAGAACTGGTAATTCGACCGGCCGAGCTCCTTGGCGTGGTACATCGCGGCGTCGGCGTTGCGGATCAGCGTCTCGGCGTCGCGGCCGTCGTCCGGGAACACGGCGATGCCGATCGAGCAGCTCACCGCCAGCTCGCGCCCGTCGACGAGGAGCGGCTGCGAGACGTTCTCGATCACCTTCGAGGCCACCTGCACGACGTCGGAGGAGCGCTTCAGCTCCGGCAGCACGACCACGAACTCGTCGCCGCCGATGCGGCAGATCGTGTCGCCGACGCGCAGCTGGTTGACGAGGCGCTGCGATACTTCCTTGAGCAGCACGTCGCCGGCGGCGTGGCCGAGCGAATCGTTGATCGGCTTGAAGCGATCGAGGTCGATGAACATCACGGCGGTGAGCTTGCGGTTCCTCTGCGAGAGCGCGATCGCCTGCGTCAGGCGGTCCTCGAGCAGCCGCCGGTTCGGCAGCCCGGTGAGCGCGTCGTGGTCCGCCAGGTGCTGCGCGCGCGCCTTTGCTTCCTCGAGCTCCACCGTGCGCTCGGCGACCGCACGCTCGAGCGCGTCGCGCGACGCTTCGAGGGACTCGCGCGCCGCGTGCTCGGCCGTGACGTCGTCGTAGATCCAGATCGATCCGGCGAGCGGCTGCGAGCGGTCGATCGCCTTTCCGACGATCTTGCACCAGAAGAGCGAGCCGTCCTTGCGCCGGTAGCGCCGCTCGACGCTGATCGAATGGCCCGATTGCAGGTCGGCGTAGAAGGCGTCGTCGGCCTGGTGGTCCGCGTCGCTGGCGTAGATGGCGCGCGTGCTTTGCCCGATCAGCTCGCCCGGGCCCCAGCCGAACATCTGCTCGAAGCGCGGGTTGCAGCGCTGGAAGCTGCGCTCGCGCAGGAACACGATGCCCACCGTGGCGTTGTCGAGGATCAGCTCCTGCTCGGCGAGGGCGCGCTGCACGCGCTGGTCGGCGTCGCGCTCCGCGGTCACGTCCTCGAAGCTCCAGATCCATTCCTGGCATTCGTCGCCCACGTCGATGCGCCGGCCGCGCGTGCGGCAGCGGAACGCCGTGCCGTCGCGGCGCTTGAAGCGCCATTCGGCGTCGTGCGTGCCGCCCGGCGCCGTGGTGAGATACGCGAGCGAGCCGGCGCGCTGCCAGTCGTCGGCGTCGGCGAAGAGGACTTCCGAGCTCTCGCCGATCAGCTCGCCCGGCCCCGCGCCGACCATCTCCTCGAGGAAGCGGTTGCAGCGCTGGATGATGCGATTGCGCACGAACGCGATGCCGACGGTGGCGTTGTCGAGGATCAGCTCCTGCTCGGCCAGCGCGCGCTCGATGCGGTCCTCGGCCTCGTGCTGCTGCGTGATGTCTTCGAACAGCCACACCGAGCCCTGCGACGCATCGCCGGCCTGCATGGCGCGTCCGGAGATCGAGCACCAGATGAGGCTGCCGTCCTTGCGCACGTGCTGGCGGCGCAGCTGCTGCGTCTCGCCGCGCCACACCGGGCCATAGACCGCTTCGCCGCCGGCTTCGAACTCCTCGTCGCTCTGGAACATGAAGCGCGTCGAGCGCTCGAGCAGCTCGCCGGGCTCGTAGCCGAAGATCTCCTCGAAGCGCCGGTTGCAGCGCACGATGCGCCGGTCCTTGACGAAGATGATGCCGGTGAGCGCGTTCTGCAGCACCGCGTCCTGCTCGCGCACCAGCCGATGCACCGCCTCGTCGGCGCGCCGGCGCTCGGTGATGTCCTCGAGCAGCCACACATAGCCTTTCGACGGATCGCCGGGCTGCACGGCGCGCCCGGTGACGCGGCACCAGAAGCCCGAGCCATCCTGCTTGCGCTGCCATGACTCGCGCGCATGCGTCTGGCCGGCGTCGAGCTCGGCGTAGGCGCGGCCGACCTCCTCGTACTGGTCCTGGGTGAAGCAAAGCTCGCGCGTCGGGGCGCCGATCGACGCCCCGGGCGCATAGCCGAACATCTCCTCGAAGCGCCGGTTGCAGCGCACGGTCTTGCGATCGCGCGTGAAGTGGATGCCGACCACCACGTTGTTGAGCAGCGCATGCTGCTCGGCGAGCAGATGCTGGAGCTCCTCGGCGGCCTTGCGCTGCTCGGTGATGTCTTCGACGATCCACACCGTGCCCTTCTGCGGGTCGTGCGGATCCACCGCGCGGCCGTCGGCGCGCATCCAGAAGGTGCTGCCGTCCTTGCGCCGGCGCTGCTCGACGCGGCGCGAGGTCTGCCCGCGTGCCAGCGTCTCGTACACGTCCATCGCCTTCTGGTACTGGCCGATGTCGGTGTAGAGGACGGCGGTCGGCTGGCCGACGAGCTCGTCGGGCGCGTAGCCGTACATCTCCTCGTAGCGGCGGTTGCAGCGCACGATGCGGCGATCCTTGACGAAGACGATGCCGATCGACGCCGTGCCGAGGATCGCCTGCTGCTCGCGCAGCAGCCGGCTCACCTCGTCCGCGTGGCGCCGCCGCTCGGTGATGTCCTCCGTGATCCAGACCGTGCCCTGCGCCGTGTTGTCCGCGTCGATCGCCTTCGCGATGATGCGGCAGAGGAAGGTCGTGCCGTCCTTGCGGCGCACCTCCCACTCGGTGTCGAGCTGCTTGCCCGCCGTGAGGATCGGCACGGCGATGCGGCCGAGGGCCTCGTAGCTCTCGCGCGAGGCGTAGACCACCTCGCCGGACTTGCCGATCAGCTCGTGCGGCTCGTAGCCGAGCATCTCGGCGAATTTCGGGTTGCACAGAAAGAAGCGCCGGTCGCGCGTAAAGGCGATGCCGATCGACGCATTGGCAAGCAGCGCCTCATATTCGAGCTGCGTATAGCGCGTGCGGCCGGCATAGCTCGCCGCAGGCGACTCCGCGCGCACGCCGGCCTCGACTTCGGCGAGCTGGCGACGCGGGGCGGGCTCGTTCATGAGCGCGGCCGCGAAAGCGCGCGGAAGTCGTCCGCGTAGCGGCGCAACTGCTCCAGCGCGTGCGTGCGCTGTCCGGGCGTCAGGCTACGGTCGAGGTCGAGCGCCATGGCGAGATATTCCTTGCGCGAGGCCTCGTAGGCGGCGGCATAGGCGGGGTCGCGGCCGCGATCCCAGTTGGAGACGAAGTCGGCGAGGCGCTGGCGCGCCTCGCGCGCGCGCACGATGGCGACTACGCCGGCCTGCAGCCGCTTGTGGTCACGCCAGCGCCATTCCTCGAGCAACGGCGCGCGCTCGGAATATTGCGCCACGCGTTGCACCTGCGCCTCGGACAGTCTCCCCAACCAGTCCTCCAGTCGCTCGACGTTGCGCTCGGTGCGGCGCTTGCGCCGCTCGCGCTCGCTGCCGCGGAGGTTTTCCTTCTCGAACCTGCGGTTGTCCTCGGCCATGCGGCGCTCGAGATGTTCGATCTGCTCGGGCGTCAGCCGGTCGAGTAGCGGCGCTAGGTGCTCGGCCGCGGCGTGCAGTCCCTCCCTCGTCTGCGCGATCGCTGCATCGTACCCCCAAACAACGTCCGCGGGCTGCAGCGGCCGCGCGAAACGGCGCTGCGCCTCGTCCGCGAGCTGTGCATATTTTGGCAACGCCTGCGTGCGATGCCAGGCCATGAAGCTCGCGATGCGCTCGTCGAGCTCGTCGGCCATCGCGCCGTGCACGTCGAGGTAGCCGGAGGCGCGCCAGCGCAGATACGTGTCGGCGTTGTCGTAGACCAGGCGCACGGTGCTGCAGCCCGCCAGCACGAGGGCGGCCAGAAAGGCGGCAACGATCCTCACCAGAAGCTTTCGACGGTGATATGGCCGGGCGCGCGCCGCCGGTGCTTGCGCAGGCCGCGTGCCATCAGCGCCGCCTGGGCGTCCTTCAGCATCGCGGGATTGCCGCACAGCATGACGTGCGAATTCTCCGGCGCGAGCTTCACGCCGGCCGCGGCTTCCAGGCGCCCGTCGGCGATGGCGGCGGGAATGCGGCCTTCCAGCGATCCGGCCACGCGCTCACGGCTCACGAACGTGACGTAGCGCGCGCGCGTAGCCTGGACGGTCTCGCGGTACACCAGCTCGCTCGCGTGCCGCACCCCGTGGACGACGACGACGTTGCGAAAACGCTGCCAGGGCGTCGGCGTGCGCAGGATCGACAGAAAGGGGGCGAGCCCGGTGCCAGTCGAAATGAGCCACAGGGTCTGCACGTCGGGCACCTCGGACAGGATCAGGAAGCCGGCGGGATTGGGCGCGACGTAGAGCGCATCCCCCGGCGCGAGAGCCGCGAGCCGCGGCGAGAGCGGTCCCTCGGGCACGATGACGCCGTAGAACTCGAGCACCGGATCGTCGGGCGGATTGACGAAGGAGAAGGCGCGCGCGACGCGCTGTCCTTCGATATCGAGCGCGATGCGCACGAACTGCCCGGCCTGGAAACGCAGATTTACGCCTTCCACGCGCAGCGAGAACAGGGTGTCGGTCCAACGCCGGTTCCCGCTCACCCGCCCGGTCAGCCACTTGCCGCTCATTGCATCCTGCTTCTGGCAGGCTTCATTGGATCCTTGCCTCTGGCAGGCTTCATTGCATCCTATAAGGCTCTAAGTGGAGATCGGCCACGTCGCCGCCCAGCATGACGATCGCCCCGTGCCGCCGGTTGTTGCCGGTGTCGGAGAATTCGAAGGTGTAGGTGCGCGAGATCTTGACCTGGCCGCCCTCGTCGCGCGCGAGGCGCATGCGCGCGAAGGACACCGTGTCATCGAGAAACTGCAGCTGGTAGCGCTGGCAGGCCGAGCGCCCGGCCTGCACCGCGCGCTCGCGCGCCTTCAGGCTATCGGCCCAGAGCAGCATGCCGCCGACGATAAGCAGGAGCGCGATCGTTTCCCACATCGCCAGCTAATCGCGGTACCCGGCCTCTCGCTGATGGCGCACGCGCAGGATGCGCACCACGTCTCGAGAAGGATCGAATCGGTAAGGCGCAAGGTATCCGGTAGCGCCGTGGCTTATGACCAGCTCACGCAGCTGCCCGCGCACGCGGCGCCCGATCTTCGGATGCGCCGCGAGCACCTCCACGGCGGTGCGGATCTGCCGCATGGCGGCGAGGGCGGAACGTGCGGATGCCTCGAGCAGAAACTCCACGATGC
>DATDCR010000545.1:0-1563 GCA_036524215.1 Burkholderiales bacterium | reverse complement strand
GCCTGCGCGGTGCGCGCGTCCAGGCGGTGACCAACGAGCTCGCCGGCGAGCGCGTCGATATCGTCCTCTGGTCCGCCGATCCCGCGCAGTTCGTGGTCGGCGCGCTGGCCCCGGCCGAGGTCTCGTCGATCGTGGTCGACGAGGAGAAGCACGCGATGGATGTCGTCGTCGACGAGGAGAACCTCGCCGTCGCGATCGGGCGCAGCGGCCAGAACGTGCGCCTCGCCTCCGAGCTCACCGGGTGGCAGATCAACCTGATGACCGAGGAGGAATCGCAGAAGAAGCAGCAGGAGGAAAGCGGCCGCATCAAGAGCGACTTCATGGAGAAGCTCGACGTCGACGAGGAGGTCGCCAACATCCTGATCGAGGAAGGCTTCTCGACGCTCGAGGAGATCGCCTACGTGCCGATCAACGAGCTGCTCGAGATCCAGTCCTTCGATGAAGGCACGGTCAACGAGCTGCGCAACCGCGCGCGCAATGCGCTGCTCGTGGCGGCGATCGCCAACGAGGAGAAGATGGAAGGCGTCGATCCGGAGATGCTGAAGCTCGAAGGCATGGACGGCGCGCTCGCCGCCAAGCTGGTCGAAGCAGGCGTGAAGACGCGCGACGACCTTGCCGATCTCGCCGTGGACGAGCTCTCGGAGATCACCAAGCTCGAGGAAGAAAAGGCCAAGAAGCTGATCATGGCCGCCCGCGCGCATTGGTTCACCGAGGCCGACGGCGCCAAGAAGCCGGCGAACACGAAGGAGGCCGCGTAGCGATGGCCCAGACCACCGTTTCCCAGTTTGCCGGCGAGCTGAAAGTCCCGCCGTCGGTGCTGCTCGAGCAGCTGCGCGCGGCCGGCGTCGACAAGCGCGTGCCGGAAGATTCCCTCACCGAGCAGGACAAGTCGCGCCTGCTCGAGTACCTGCGCAAGACGCATGGCTCCGCCGATGCGAAGAACAAGATCACCCTGACGCGCAAGCAGACGAGCGAGATCCGCAAGACCGACGCCACGGGCAAGTACCGCACCGTGCAGGTCGAGGTGCGCAAGAAGCGGGTCTTCGTGAAGCGCGATCCGGCGGAAGTGACCGCGGCCGCCGTGGCGGCCGAAGCGCCGCCGCCGCCCCCGCCTGCGCCCACGGTCAACGCCAAAGAAATCGAAATCCGGGAAGAAGAGGCGAGGCGCCAGCAGCAGCTCGCCGAGCTGCAGGCGGCGGAGCTGCGCGAGAAGCAGGAGCGCGAGCGCAAGGAAGCCGAGCAGAAGGCGGCAGAAGCCGCTGCCGCGGCTGCGGCCGCGGCGAGTGCAGCAGCAAGCGCTGCGGCGCCCTCCGCAACACCCGCGACGACCCTTCATGCACCGAAGACGGGCGACGCCAAGACCGACAAGAAGCCGAAGAAGGCGAAGCCGACCACCGTGCTGCGCGACGATTCGGCGCGCCGGCGCACGATCAAGACGCGCGGCGACGCCGGCGGCGGCGTCGCCGGCTGGCACGCGCGCACCGGCGGGCGCCACCGTCCCGGAGCCGGCGACCAGACCACCTTCGCGCAGCCCACCGAGCCCCTGGTCCGCGAAGTCGCGGT
>DATDCR010000544.1:0-3004 GCA_036524215.1 Burkholderiales bacterium | reverse complement strand
CGTCCGCGCGCCTCGGGTAGATGACGATCGTCACGCCTTTGTTGCCGGCGTTGGTACCCGTGCTGCGCAAGTCGACGAAGCGCATGCCGATGCGCTTGCCGTTCACGTCGCGCAGGATGGTGTCGCCCCGGCCACGCTCCTCGTAGCCGATGACGTTGCCGCGCTTGTTGAGCATCGGCACGAAAAGCGTGAGCTTCGTCAGCTCTTCACCGCTCGCCGGATCGCGGCTGATTTCCTTGTAGCCGATGACATGCCCTTGATCGTTCTTCAGGTCGCGCTTCGCCACCGTCTCGGTTTGCACAAGCGCGCAACCGCCGAGGAGTGCGAGCGAAAGCACGATCGCGATCTTTTTCATTTTTCGTTCTCCCTTTGCGCGATTACCTGCTTCGCGTTCGCGCAGTGTACGCGCGAGCGGACATTCTGGTAAATGGCGGCGACAGAAATTCCGGCGGTGACATCACCATGACAGTTGTCATGGGCGCTCGATGGCGCTTAAGCGATGCTCGAGCGCGTCGAGGCACGCGCGAATCGCTTCTCCAGTCAGCTCCAGCCTCGCGCTGTTGCCGCCGTGATCGACGCGGCGCTTCAATTCCGTGAACAGGTCCGTCGCATAGAGCTCGATGAGGTCGAGCTGCTCGCGGCACTGGTTGTCCTCAACGAGCTGCCAGGCGGCGCCGCACAGGCGCCTGAGCTCGAGTATGGCGTGGTAGGCCGCCCAGCCGCCGGTGGATTTCGACAGTACCTCCTCGAGCGCCGCGTGATACTGACGAGCCGAGGCGAGCGCTGCATCCATGTTTGCATTCTCCACGTCCAGATCTCAGGTTGACGCGCTGACGAAGTAGTACGCCTTCGGCAACTTGCTGATCTGCAGGCTGACGTCCCAGAAGTAGTACTGGCCGAACGCGCCCACCAGCGCGCAGACGATGATGAGCTCGCGCACGAGGTGGCGCGTCGCCGCGGCGTGCTGCCGCCGCGCCGCCTGAACCTTCAATGCCTCGAAGAACCGGACCACGTCTTCCCGCGTCCTGAGGCTCGCGCCGGCGTGCTGCTCGATCAGGGCGAGCAACGCCTCCGGCGAGTCCTCGAGCCGTATCGCGCGGCGGCGGCCGCTGTCCTGCAGCCATTGCGCCAGATCCTTGCTGTAGTCGTCGTGCTGGTCCAGAGGCTCCTCGATCAGCTTCTCGTGTGGGATCGCCAGGCCGGCTTCTTCTTCGCCTGCCGGGCGGGCGCCTGCTCGGCGGGGATTGCCGGCTCGAGCGCTTCGTCCATTCGCCGCAGCCGATCGACGAGCACCTTCATCACGTGCCGCGCGAACTCCGGCTGCTCGCGGACGAGAAGGTCGAACTCCTTGCGGCCGATCGAGACCGCGAGGCACTGCGAGCGCGTGAGCACGGTTGCGCTTCGCGGCTTGTCGTCGATCAGCGCCATCTCGCCGAAAATGCTGCCCGGTCCGGCGAGCTCCACGACGCGCTTTCCGACCATGATCTTCGCCGCCCCTTCGAGCAGCACGTACATCGATCTGCCTGGCTCGCCCTCCCTGAAGATGGTCGTGTGCGGGGCGAAGTCCTCGACTTTTCTGGCGTTGAGGAAGTGAAAGACGAGGTTCATCCCGTGCCCCTCGTCAGCGCTCGCGCAGCGCGCGCTCGCGCGCCTTGTTCACGGGCTTCAAGAGGTAGTGCAGCACCGTCTTGCGCCCCGTAAGAACATCCGCCGTCACCGTCATGCCGGGCATCACCCCGAGCTGCTTGCCGCGGAAGTCGATTGCGCTCGCATCCGTGCGCACATGCGCGACGAAGTACGGCTCGCCTTGCTGCGGCTGGATGGAATCGCCGCTCAGGTAGGCGACGGTCCCCGATAGCCCGCCGTAGATGCTGAAGTCGTAGGCCGCGATCTTCACCGTTGCAGGCTGGCCGAGCGACACGAACGCGACGTCGCTTGGCTTGATTCTCACTTCCGCGAGCAGCGACTCGTCGACCGGCACGAGCTCGGCGAGCGGCGAGCCGGGCTGGATCACGCCGCCGGGCGTCTTGTTCGGAATCGACTTCACGATGCCGCGCATGGGTGCTTTCACCTCGGCGCGATCGACGCGGTCCTTGAGTGCCGGCAGGCCTTCGTCGAGCTTGGCGAGCTTTGCCTTCGCCTCGGCGAGCTCCGCGCCCGCCTGGCTGCGGAACGCGAGCTCCGTGTCCTGCATCTTGCGCCGCGCCTCGCCGATGGCGGCCTCGACCCTGGGGACGGCGAGCTCGGCGCCTTCCAGATCGGTGCGTACCCGCGCGGATTCGCGCTCGAGCCGAAGCACTTCGACCTCCGACACGACGCCTTCCTTGGCGAGCGGCGACGTAAGCGCGATTTCCTTGGAAAGGAAACTGAACCCTTCCTTCAGCCGGTCCGCGCGTCCGCGCAGCTCGACCAGCTCCTGGCGGCGCTGCGCCATCTGCTCGCGCAGGATACCAACCTTGTTGGCGACATCCGCCTGGCGTGCCTGGTACAACGCTGCCTCGTTCTGGGCCAGGGCCGGCGCTTCCTTCTGCACCTCGTCCGGCATGCGCAAAGGCATGCCTTGCGATTCCGCGGACAGGCGCGCGATCTTGGCCCGCAGCGCGAGCCCTTCCTGCTGGCTGCCCTGGAAGTCCGACACGTAGCGCGTCGGATCGATGCGGAAGAGCACCTGGTCCTTCTGCACGAGCTCGCCTTCGCGCACCAGGATCTGCGCGACGATGCCGCCCTCGAGGTTCTGGATGTACTGCGTCTGGCTCGACGTGATGATGCGGCCTTCGCCGCGCGTCACCTCGTCGATTTCGGCGAGCGAGGCCCACAGCAGGCCGATGACGAAGAAGGCGACGATGGCAATGAGCAGGCCGTGCGCCGCCGGACGCAGGCCGCGGTCCTCGACGATCAGCTCCTCGGCCGCCCACGCGCGCGGCAGCAGCGATGGCCGGACCGGCGGCTTGACCGGCATGGGGACGACGGGAGCCGTGGCGTTTTCCATGGTCAGCGCGCGACG
>DATDCR010000543.1:0-2537 GCA_036524215.1 Burkholderiales bacterium | reverse complement strand
TGCTTCGCGGTGCGCGCCGTGCCGCGAGCGAAACCGCTCGGGAACCAGCTGATCGACGCTCATCCCGGCCAGCTCTTGCTGCCCATAGCCGAACAGCTCGCAGGCACGTGGGTTGGCGAGGACGACCCTTCCCGCGCGGTCGACGACCACCACACCATCGGGCGAAGTCAGAAACAGCGCGCGATAGATCGCCTCGTCGGGCCCAGCTTGCCCCTGCATCGAAAGATGGTAGCCGAAGCGCCGCGGCGGCCGCCGATGGCGCGCTTCGTGCTGTCTCAAGGGAAAAGCAGCGAACGCCAAAATGGGAGCTTCTCAGGGATGGGCAAGGGTCACGCGGCACGAATCGAATGGAATCACGGTCTTACCGTAGGACACGCCGAGATCGACCGCCAGCATCGCGAGATGGTGGAACTGTTCAATACCTTGCATGCCGCGGTCTACGCCGGCCAGGCCGGCGAGGCGCAAGATCGGATGCTCGATCGGCTCCTCCTCCTGGCGAAGGAGAACTTTGCCAGCGAGGAATCGCTAATGAGCGCGCACGCGGAGGAGCAGGAGCGCTTCGGCGTCCATCGCGCCATTCACCGCGGCATGCTGCAGGAGATGCAGATGCTGCGCGACGGGCTTTTCCAGCGCGGCGGTCATGTCAATGCCAAGACCCTGAACTTCATCAGCAAATGGCTCTTCGAGCACCTGACACACTCCGATCGTGAGCTGGCGGACCTGGTGCGCTGCGCGCGGGGCGCAGGCATCTGCACCGGCGATTGCCGTTCGAGGGCCGACCGGCTTCCCGATTCCGAGAATCGGGAGTCCGCGGCTCCGAAACGCGGAGCAGAGCTATAGTGTTTCAGGTGGGCAAAGGTGCAGCGAGTTTCCGGCTGGTGCGCTATTTCACGGCGGCAAGCCTGGTGGCTTTCGCCGCTGTTGCGGCGGCGATGGTGTATTTCGAAATCTACGAAATGCGCTTCTTCCGTGACATGCAGCAAAGCCAGGCGCGGTTCTTTTCCGACATCGAAACCGTCTATGCGCGCCAGCAGAACGAGGCGGCGCGCCGCGACCTCGTGGCGCTGCAGGAGGAAGCCAACGTCAACCTGACGCAGCTTTTCGCCAACATGCTGTGGGAGCCGGCGTCCGCCGGCTTTGCGGCCAAGGCCTCGGCGATTCCCGTCGAGAGCTGCCGGCAGGCGGCCGCGCCGGCGAGGAAAGCCTGCTTTGGCGAGATCGGCGCGCGCATCATGGCGCTGCCGGAGTTCAAGCCGCTCGACGCGAAGATCTTCGCGGCCATGAGGAAAAGCAGCGTATTCAAGATCAAGGTGTATGACCGGCGCGGCATCACGGTGTATTCCTCCGAGCACGCGCAAATCGGCGAGGACAAGTCGGCGAACGCCGGCTGGATCAGCGCCATGAAGGGCGTGCCGGCGAGCGACCTCGTGCACCGCAACCAGTTCAACAGCTTCGATGGCGAGGTCGAGAACCGCGATCTCATCCAGAGCTACCTGCCGGTACGCGCCGGCCGCGACGACCTGCCCGCGGGCGTGTTTGAAGTCTACGCCGACGTGACGCCGTTTCTCGCCCAGATCGAGGCGACCTCGGCCCGCCTGAAGAACGCCGCGATGGAGAACCAGGCGAAGCTCGAGGCGGTCGTGGAACAAGCGCGGGTGGCGGTCGAGGGACGCACCGAGATCGGCAGCGTGCTCGGCCTGCTCGCACTCCTGTGGCTGATCATGTTCCTCATTGCGCGCAACGGGCAGCGCCTGATCGACCGCCACCAGGCGGAGCGCGCCATCGTCGAGCAGCGCCTTGCGCAGTCGGAAAAGATGGCCGCGCTGGGCGGGATGGTGGCCGGGTTTGCCCACCAGATGAACACGCCGCTCGCCTTCTCGCACAACAACGTCAGCCTCGTGCTCGAGCAGCTGAAGACGCTCGAGGCGAGCTTCTCTGCCGAGCTGCGCTCCTCCGCGACGCTGCCGATGCGTGAAATGCTGCACGACGTCCTGCACGGCCTGGAGCAGATGTCGGAGCTCGTCGTGCACATGCGCGAGTTCGCGCAGCTCGATCGCGCGGGGATGTCGGACGTGGATCTCAATCGCAGCCTGAAATCGGTCGTGTACATTGCCCGCAACATCATTCCCGCCCGCATCCAGGTCATCGAGGATTACCGCGATCTTCCGGCGGTGCATTGCAGCGCCTCGCATCTGAACCAGGTCTTTCTCAACCTGCTGACCAATGCCGCGGAGGCGATCGAGGGGCGGGGAACGATCCTGGTGCGCACGTCGCTCGACGCGGAGCGCGTCTGCGTCGAGGTCGCCGACGACGGCCGCGGAATCCCCGAAGATGTTCTGCCGCACGTGTTCGAGCGCTATTTCACGACCAAGCCGGCCGGCACGGGGCTCGGCCTCGCCATTGCCCGCGACGTTGTCAGCGCCCATGGCGGCGAGATCCGCATTGCGTCCAGGCCGGGCGCGGGAACCCGCTTCACCGTGCTGCTGCCGCGCACCGGCGCCGCGGCCCTGGCGAAGGCCGCCTGACATGGACGGCGG
>DATDCR010000542.1:0-1867 GCA_036524215.1 Burkholderiales bacterium | reverse complement strand
CGTTGAGATGCTGGCCGGCCTTGACGCCTTCCACGACGACGACGCCGACGCCGTCCCCCTCCTCGTGCACCACAAAGTGAATCATGCGTTACCTCGCAGAGAAGCACACTATTCTATTCGCATGTTCTCGCGCCGCCGCTTTCTGCAAACGGTCGGAGCGCTCGCCGCGACGGGCGCATTCGGCCAGCCGCGCTTCGCAAAGGATCCTTTCCGGCTCGGTGTCGCGTCGGGCTATCCGACGCCGGACGGCGTGGTGCTCTGGACACGCCTGATCGGCGACTTCGGGCCGCTTTCCATCCCGCTCGGCTGGGAAGTCGCCGCCGACGAGTCGATGCGTCAGGTGCTAGCCGCAGGCGAAGCTGTCGCCGACGCGCAATGGGCGCATTCGGTCCATGTGGACGTCAGCGGGCTCGCACCGAACCGTCCTTACTGGTACCGCTTTACCGCGGCGGACGCCCAAAGCCCGATCGGCAGGACGCATACGGCGCCGGCCCAGGATTTCGCGCCGGAGAAGCTGCGCTTCGCCTTCAGCTCGTGCCAGCAATACGAGCAGGGCTACTACGGCGCTTACCGCCATATCGTCGCCGACGATCCGGACCTTATGATCTTCCTCGGCGACTATATCTACGAGTCGAGCTGGGGAAAGGACCACGTCCGAAAGCACGACGCGCCCGAGCCTTACACGCTCGACGAATACCGCGCGCGCTACGCGCTCTACAAGGGCGACCCGGATCTTCAGGCGGCGCACGCGGCGCTGCCGTGGCTCGTCATCTGGGACGATCACGAGGTCGACAACGACTACGCGGACGACCGTCCCGAGGACGGCATGGAGCGCGAGCAATTTCTCGAGCGCCGCACGGCGGCCTATCGCGCCTTCTACGAGCACATGCCGTTGCCCTCGCGAATGCGCCCGGACGGGAGGCGCATGCGCATCTACACCGATGCCGCCTGGGGATCGCTCGCGCGCTTCTATCTCCTCGATTGCCGGCAATACCGCTCATGGCAGGCCTGTCCGCGGCCGGGGCGCAAGGGCGGCTCGAACACCATCGACGTGACGCAATGTCCCCGACTCGGAAGTCCCGGTCGCACGATGCTCGGGCGCGCGCAGGAGCGCTGGCTCGATCGCGCGTTCGCCGATTCACGGGCGCCCTGGAACATCGTGGCGCAGACGACGACGATGGCGCAGCTCGACCAGCTACCGGGACCCGGTCGCCGTGCCTGGACCGACGGCTGGGACGGCTATCCGGCCGCCCGCGAGCGCCTGCTGCGCTCCATCGTCGATCGCAAGGTCGGGAATCCCGTCGTCATCAGCGGCGACGTGCATTCCTTCAACGTCTGCGAGCTGAAGCTCGACTTCGACGATCCGCATTCTGCGGTGATGGCGAGCGAATTCGTCGGCACCTCGATCACCTCGCAGGCCTGGCCTTACGAGCGCATGCTGCAGTACCTGGCCGACAACCCGCACATCCTCTTCGCCGACAGCCGCTATCGCGGCTACACGCGCATCGAAGTCACGCCCCAGCGCATGACGGCGGACTTGCGCGCCATGCAGAGCGTGCAGACGCGCGATGCGCCTTGCCGGACACTCGCCACCTTCGTGGTCGAGGACGGCCGTCCCGGACCGGTCAGGAGCTAAATTTCTTTACTTGCAGCGCAGATTCCCCAGTGAATCGACCGGCTTCGTGCAGTCCTGCTCGCTGACCAACCGGTTCGGATCCAGGGGCGGCGTCAGCGGACTTCCCGTCGCCGGCGTCTGCGCGTCCTGCACCGCCGCCGAAACGAGCACGCCGACCACGATGGCCGCGGCGACATTACGGCCTACGTCCACCTGCAGCCCTGCGGCAGTGCTATTGGGGCTTATCTGCAC
>DATDCR010000541.1:0-8938 GCA_036524215.1 Burkholderiales bacterium | reverse complement strand
AGGTGGAAGCGGTAGGGATAGGGCGTGATGTCGGCGATCAGGCCCAGGTCCCATTCCACGATCAGGCCTTGCTTGCGATCCCGGATCTGCCAGTGCGGCACCTTGATGCCTTGCCGGTGCATCTCTTCGGTCACGCCGAAGGGCGCCAGCATCTCGAGCGTCGGCGGATGGTAAGACCCGGCACGCTGGTCGATCGTCAGCCCCGGCTCCTGCTCGATGACATGCACCGCGATGCCCTGCTGCGCCAGGGACAGCGCCGTGGCGAGGCCGACCGGCCCCGCACCCACGATCGCGACCGGCTTCACGCAGCCCTGAAGAAGCCGCGCGGCGCCTTGTGCATCCGCTCGAAGCCGGTCCGCGTGACGCGGATCAGCTCGCCGACCTGGACGCCCGCCGGCCGGTCGCGCGCGATGACGTTCGGCTGCACGACCACGCACATGTTCTCTTCGAGCGTCATCTGGGGCAGCGGTCCCGCGGGGCGGCTTCGCGTGCCGAGGATCGGCGGGAAATAGCCGCCGCCGAAGCCATGCATCAGGTCGTCGCACACGGTGAAGCCCCGGCGCTCGATCACCCCCGCGGCGTCGAGGATCTCTTCCATCGTCGCGCCGTGGCGCACGACCTTGGTCACGGCGTCGAAGGCCGCTTCCGCCGTCTCATGCAGCTCGCGATACAGGGGCGTCGGGTCCGCGCCTACGGTGAAGGTCCTCAGCACCTGCCCGGAATAGTCCCAGAACGAGCCCGACAGCTCGCAGAACACGACATCACCCTGTTGCACCTTGCGGGAGGAGTGGAACTGCGGCGGCACGAACAGGTTCGGATCCGCCATCGACGTGACGCCGATGTAATGGATGAACGTCGTCCCGCCCTGCCCCACGTAGGCGCGCTCGACCAGGTCGCCCAGCTCCCGCTCGGTGAGCCCCACCCTGGTATTCGCCAGAAGGGAGGCAAACCCGGCATCGCTGAACGCCGCGCCTATACGCAGCCAGTCCAGCTCCTCCTCCGACTTGATGAGCCGCAGGCGCACGTAGTCGGCGTCGAGCTCGACGACCGAAAACGCCTTCTCGAGCTCACGCTGCTTGCGCGCGAGCAACGGGCCCATCAGGCCGATGCGTCTCGCGCCCCGGCGCTTCAGCTCTTCGATCGTCTTCCTGATGCCCTGGTGCTCGCCCCAGTGCACGTCGCAGTCCTTGGCGAGCTTCTTCGCCAGCGGAAAATGGTTGAACCACTCGACGTGCATGGTGATCGTCTCGCCCGGCTTGAACACGACGTAGGCCTCGACGGTGCCCGGCCAGCCGGTGACCCACTGGGGCGCGTTGCCGACACGGTGGTCGGTGACGATGAGCAGGTGATCGACGCCCGCCTTCTCCATCACGGCCTGGAGGGCGCGATGGCGCCGCGCGTATTCAGCGTCGGAAAAGCGGGGATATTCCTGCGCCACGATCGCGCGCAGGCGCGGCTCTAGCTCAAGCATCGGTCAGCGCGGCAGGACGGAGCTGTGGTGATCCACGATCAGCCAGCGGCCGCCGCGATTGCGATACGTGATGCTGTAGCGGCCGGGCGTGGTGGTGGCTCTTCCGTCTCGCATCTCGAAGTACGTCAGGTTGCCGGCGTCGATGGCGGTGTCGCCGAAGACCCGGATCGTGCGCTCGCCGAGCGCGACGCGCTGCGTCGGGCGCTGCGCCACGGAGCGGTAGTAGTCCGCGATCGCCTGTGCGCCGATGCGCGGCTTCGCCTCGCTCGTGTCCGTGAGCACGGCGTCCGCCTCGTACATCGCGGCTACGCGAGCCGCATCGCGGGCGTTGAACGCCTCGGCCCACGCGCCGGTGGCCGATGCAATCGACTCGCGGCTTGCGGCCTCGTTGGTCGGCGTGGTGGGTACCTGCGCCGCTTCGCCCAAGGCTGCGCTCGGGTAAACGACGGACGGCTTTTCGTATTGCACGGCGCGATCGGCGGGGCGCGACCGGGTGCTGTTCATGAGGCGCGAGGCTGCCTTCGCATCGACGGCCTCGATGGAAACGCAATCGCGGCGCGCTGAAAGAACGAGGTAGGTGGGTGCGCTGAAGTCGCGGTCGATGCGGCTTTCGGCATATGCGCTCCCCATGCCTTTCGGGCAATGGATGGCGAGCGAGCGCAAATCCGACGGCACCTGCAGCGTCACGCGCTCGCCCGAATTGAGATCCGCCACGGCCTTGTCGCCGACGAGCACGTAATAGGGCCATTCCTGGCCTACGAAGGCAGTGGGCCGGATCACCGTCAGCTCGCCGGCCGCGGCGCACGCGGCCCAAGTGCATGCGACGAGCGCGAGGGCATGCCTCACCGCGCGTCCTTCCCAGCCACAACCGGCCCGGTGGGCGTCCAGAAGACGAAGAGATTGGCCACCACGATGGTGGCGGCGAGGAAATAGAACGTAGCGAGCAGGCCCTGCCGGTCCGCCACCATGCCCGCGGCGAGCGGCCCGAGCGCGGCGCCGACCGCCTGCGCGCCGAAGAGTACGCCGATGCTCGAGCCGCCCATGTTCTTCGGCGTGACGTCGAGCAGCCAGGCCTGGATCACCGGCCGCGTGGCGTAGAGGAAGAAGCCGAGGATGGCGATCAGACCGACGAAGATCGGCGAGGCGCCCGCGATCGCCATGCCGACCAGCACGACGGCGCTCGTCAGCATGCTGCTCATGAGGATCTGCTTTCGTCCCATGCGGTCGGAGAGGTAGCCGCCCACCGGCGCTGCGGCGAAGCCCGCGGCCTGCACCGCGAAGAGGCACGCACCGACGAGCGCCGGCGAGTAGTGCATCTCGTTGGCGAGGTACACCGGCAGGAAGGTCAGCAGCGCCGTCTGCGTCATGGTGCGGAACGACGAGCCGACCGAAAGCAGGACCAGCGCGCGGTTGCGCAGCAGCTGGCGAAGCCCTTCCATGTATTGCGCGAGCGACTGGCCCTCGCCGCTCGCCGCCTTGCGGCCGAGCCGCATGCTGCCGAGGAAGGCGAACATGAGGAGCGCGACGACAAGGCCCGGCACGACGTTCATCACCACGACTTCGCGCCACGTGAAGGCGGCGAGCGCCGCGCCGATCACCACGGGCGCGATCGCGTCGCCCACGTTGCCGCCCATGCCGTGCAATGAAAGGACCAGGCCCTTGCGATCCGGGTAGCGCTGTCCCAGCGTCGGGATCGCGGTCGGATGCCACAGGCTGTTGCCGAAGCCGACGAGCGCGATGCAGATGAGCAGCATCACGTAGCTGTGCGTGAAGCTGATGAGCAGATACGGGAAGCCGACCCAGAAGAGCGAAACCGCCATCAGCAGGCCCTTGCGGCCCACGGTGTCGACGAGCACGCCGCCCGGCACGTTGGCCACGGCCGAGGCGATGTACTGGCAGGTCATGATCAGCCCGATCTGGCTGTACGACAGGCCGAGCTCGTTGCCGATCAGCGGCAGCAGCAGGTAGAACGTGGCCGGATACCAGTGGGTGAGGCTGTGGCCGACGGTGATCAGCCACAGCTCGCGCCAGCCTTGCCGCGGCGCTGTCTGCGCCGCGAGCACTGAACTCAAGCGGGCACCTTGCTCTTGCCTTTCAGGTATTGCTCGACCAGCTCCGCGGTCAGCACGACCTTCGGGTCGTACTCCGGGCAGTTCTCGATCTGCTCCAGGTCGTTCAGCCCGCAGGCCTTGTAGATGCGGTTGGTGGCCGAGATCAGGCGCACCGGCTTGTCGGGGCTCGCGTTGAAGTGCTGGTGGATGGTGTTGGGCGGAATGTAGATCACGTCGCCCGCTTCCCACTCGTAGCGCTTGATCTCGGCCTGCGGCTTCCAGTGGTAGGTGTCGGTGATCTCGACGTCGCAATCCTGGTGCAGGTCGTAGCCGCGGCCCTCGAGCACGTAGACGCACTCCTCGGCGAGGTGGCGGTGCTTGCCCGAGCGGCTGCCCGGCGGAATGATCTCCATGTAGGCGTCGACCGTCTCCATGCGCGTGTTCATGCCCTCGTTGAGGAGGTGCTTGAGCAGCCCCTGGCGCGACATCTCCCAGGGCATGTCCTCGGGGTGCACGACCTTCTTGCGCTTGGCGTTGCGCGCGGGCGCGGTCGTCGCGTCGTCGAGCAGCGCCTGGTACAGCTTCTGGCTCTGCGTACCTTTACGCCAGGCCTTGGATTCGTCCCATGCCATCGGTCTTTCTCCTCATTCCGGATGGTTGAAGTTCTGCTCCGCTTCGCGCGCCTGGTGCGGCGGCGCGCCCGGCGCGGGCTCGGTCGGCCGCGGCTCGACCAGGTGCTGGAACAGCATGTTCATGAACATGAACATCGGCTTGGTCTTGATGACCAGCGCGCGCGCGGGCTTGTCGGGGCTCGCGTTGAAGTGCTGGTGCACGCAGTTGTTGTGCACGATGGCGACGTCGCCCGCCTTCCAGTCGTAGCGCACGCCGTCGTGGATCTCGTAGCCCACCCCATCGAGGATGTAGAACGCCGCCTCGTTGACGTGCCCATGCTTCTGCGACCTTCCGCCGGGCGCGTACTCCTCGAGGTGCAGGTGGAACATCTGCGTGATGCCGTCCTTCGGCTCGACGTAGTGGCGGCTCCAGGTCTGCGGGCCGTCGACGAACTTGAGCTCCTTGCCCTTCCGCACGCGCGGCATCGCGCGCAGGCGCGCGAGCTCGTCCTTCAGGCTGTACTGGCCCTGGATGCCGCGCACGAAGACGCGGTCCTTCTTGCTGTGATAGTGCGACTCGGTTCCTGCCTTTGCCGGCTGGTCGGCCGGTTTCTCTTTCACTTTCGCGTCCATCTTCACCTCACCAAAGGGACTGGCCCGCTTCGAGCTTGCTGACCATCTCCTGCTGGAACTCAACCGGCCCGAAGCCGAAGCGCTCGCCCGCCTGCTCGTAGAAGAACGGGCTGCCGGTGCGCACGCTGAAGGCGCGCATCCAGGCGAGGAGCGGCTCGTCCGGATCGCGCCCGGCATGGCGCAGGATGTACGCCGGCCGATCGCGCCAGCGCGTGCGGATGATCATCACGCCGAGACGGTCGGGACGGAACTCTTCCGGGAACGGGCTGCCCGGCGCGAGCCAGCCGCACACGAAGCTGCGGCAGGGCTCCTGCGGCCGCTCCGCGTAGATCGTGCAGCAATGCTCGCCGCGGAAGTGGCAGGGCGTGCCGGGCTTCATCTCGTGGCCGCGGATCGTGCCGACTACCCAGCCGTCGCAGCAGGCCGTGCAACTGCCGCACTCGCGCCTCGCGGCGCTCAGCGCAATCACGGCGCCACAGCACTTCTTGTATTTTTTTCCGCTGCCGCAAGGACAAGGATCGTTCCGTGCAACTCGCATTCCAGTGGGGCGCCAGTATACTCGGTGCCGCATCCGAGAATCGTGTTCTGCATAGGAGAACGCGCCGCGTTTCCGCGATGACCGTCTACCTGGTCGTGCTGCTGTCGCTGCTCAACTCGATCGGCCAGCGCGGCTCGAAGGTGGCGGTGTCGCTCTACGCGCTCGAGCTCGGCGCCGGCTCCTTCACCGTCGGGCTGCTCGCCGCGCTGTACGCGGTGTTTCCCCTCTTCCTCGCCGTTCAGGCGGGCCGCATCGGCGACCGCATCGGCGTGCGCTATCCGATGATGCTCGGCTCGGCGACGATGAGCGCCGGCCTGGCCGTGCCCCTGCTGGGCGGAGGGCTAAACGCCCTCATGCTGTGCGCCGCGCTGGTCGGCCTGGGCCAGATCTTCTTTCACGTCTCGGTGCACAGCCTGATCGGCGCCCTCGGCCCGGAAAGCGAGCGCACGAAGAACTTCGCCACCTTCTCGCTCGGCGGCTCGATCGCCGCGTTCCTCGGCCCGTCGACGGCGGGATTCGGCATCGAGCTCGCCGGCTACCGCGCCACGTTCGCCCTGCTCGCGCTGGTAACCGTCGTGCCCGGCCTGACAGTCCTGCTGCATCGCCGGCTGATTCCGCCGCGCGTCAGGAACGACGGCGCCGAGCAGGGCCGCAACGCCTTCGACCTGCTGCGCATCCCGGCGCTGCGCCAGGCGCTGATCCTGAGCGGCGTGACGCTGACCGGCATCGAGCTGTTCTCCTTCTACCTGCCGGTGTACGGCCGCGCCATCGGCCTCGCCCCGTCGAGCATCGGCATGATCCTCTCCACCTACGCGGTGGCGGGCTTCATCGTGCGCACGGTGATGCATCGGCTCGCGAAGCGCTACACCGAGGTAGGCGTGCTCACCGGCTCGCTCTTCGTCGCCGGCGCCGCCTACCTCGCCTTGCCGGCGCTTGCCGCCGGCCTGCCGCTCGCCGCAGCCGCCTTCGCGCTCGGCCTCGCGCTCGGCTCGGCGCAGCCGCTCACCATCATCCTCACCTACAACCATGCGCCGCGCGAGCGCTCGGGCGAGGCGCTCGGCATGCGCCTGATGGCGAACAAGGTGACGCAGATCGGCATCCCGCTCGTCTTCGGCGGCATCGGCGCCGCGCTCGGCTCGGTGCCGGTGTTCCTCGCCACGAGCGCGGTGCTCATCGCCGGCGGCGTCCTCTCGCTCGCCTCGCGGCGGCGCTGATTTGCTAAACTGTTTCGTCATGGAAGAACAGCGTTCGGCATAGAGGAACAGAAGCATGCGCGCAGAGCAGAACGACCTTCTCACCCGCACCGGCCCCGGCACGCCGATGGGCGCGCTTTTCCGGCGCTACTGGCTGCCGGTGCTGCAGCTCGACGAGCTGCCCGAGGCCGACTGCCCGCCGGTGCGCGTGCGCCTGCTCGGCGAGAAGCTGATCGCCTTCCGCGATACGCAGAACCGCTTCGGCCTGATCGACGAGTTCTGCGCGCATCGCGGCGTGTCGCTCTGGTTCGGGCGCAACGAGGAGAACGGCCTGCGCTGCTCGTACCACGGCTGGAAGTACGACGTGAACGGCCAGTGCACGGAGATCCCCTCCGAGCCGGGCAACCCGAAGCTGTGCCAGCGCATGAAGCTGAAGAGCTACCCGCTGGTCGAGCGCGGCGGCGTGCTGTGGACCTACATGGGGCCGGCGGAGCATCGCCCGCCGCTGCCCGAGCACGAGTGGGCCATGGTGCCGGCGAGCCACCGCTTCATCTCGCGCCGCTGGCAGGAGTGCAACTGGCTGCAGGCGATGGAGGGCGGCATCGACTCGAGCCACGTCTCCTTCCTGCACCGCTTCACGATGAAGGTCGACCCGATGTTCAAGGGCGCGACGCAGAGCCACAAGTACAACCTCGGCGACCTTGCGCCGCACTTCGAGGTGGTCGAGTCGCCCGGCGGGCTCTACATCGGCGCGCGCCGCAACGCGGAGAACGACCGCTACTACTGGCGCATCACCCAGTACGTGATGCCGAGCTTCACGCTGATTCCGCCGCGCGGCGACCATCCCATCGGCGGCCACTGCTGGGTGCCGATCGACGACGAGAACTGCTGGGCGTGGAGCACCAACCACCACGCCACGCGCGCGCTCACCAAGGAGGAGCGCGACGCGATGGAGGCCGGCAAGGGCATCCACGTGCCGCTCATCCCCGGAACGTTCCGGCCGACGGCGAACAAGGACAACGACTACCTGATGGACCGCAGGGCGCAGAAGGAAGGCAAGAGCTTCTCGGGGATCGAGGGCTTCGCCATGCAGGACGCCTCGGTGCAGGAGTCCATGGGGCCGATCCAGGACCGCACGAAGGAGAACCTCGTGCCGACCGACCAGGGCATCATCATGGCGCGCCGGCGCCTGATCGCCGCCGCGAACGGCCTCGCCAAGGGCGAGCAGCCGCCGGGCGTCGATCCGCAGCACACGCGCGTGCGCTCGGCCTCCGTGATCCTGCCGCGCGAGCTCAAATTCCAGGACGCCGCCGAAGACGCCCTCCTCCCCGAGCCCGGCTCCGCCCACGCCACCGTTTAAATGGTGACAGTCACCATTTTCCCTAATTGGTGACAGTCACGCTTTAGCAGTCAACGACTGGTGGCCGTCTGCCGTTTACGGTGCTATGCCGAGAACGGCGCGCTTGGTGATTCCGGATGTTTCTCTCCATGTCGTGCAGAGAGGGCATGACCGCGCCGCGTGCTTCTTCGAGGACGCCGATTACGTGGCGTATCTCGTTGCCCTAGGCACCTACGCAGCGCGCTTCCAATGCTTCATTCACGCGTACTGCCTGATGACGAACCACGTGCACCTGTTGCTGACGCCGACCGACTCCACCGGATGCGCGCTCATGATGAAGCACCTCGCGCAACGGCATTCGCGAAGGATCAATGCCAAGCACCAACGCACTGGCACCCTTTGGGAAGGACGCTTCTATTCCGGGCTCGTAGCCGACGAGCGCTACGCGCTCGCGTGCTATCGCTATATCGAGCTGAACCCAGTGCGGGCGGGCATGGTCGGCCTTCCCGACGCGTATCGCTGGTCGAGCCATCGCGCAAACGTACATGCCGACCCGCAAGGCTTCATAAAGCCCCACCCCGCGATCTTGGCGCTCGGAACGGAACACGAGCTACGCCTGACGGCATATCGAGCGCTTTGCTTGGAGCCGCTTCAGAACGACGTCATCGACGAAATCCGCAGAGCCACCCGCAGCGGCCATCGCATGGGTGCCTCGCGCAAGCCGCGCGGCCGACCCAAGCGATTAGGTGCCGGAGAAAATGGTGACTGTCACCAATTAGAAATGGTGACTGTCACCATTTAAGCGGCTTTTTGCGGCAGCTCCGCCGCCTCAGCGGCGTAGGCCTTGTCCATGTTGGACTTGAGGCCGTGCTTGGCGAGCGCCTCGCTGAACCAGCGCTTCACTTCGGGACGCTCGTCGGCGTAGTCGATCTGGTCGCCACCCAGGCGCTTGGAGATCCACGCCTTCGGCACGCCCTGCGCGTTGCGGATGGCGACGCCCTCGGCCTTGAACGCCAGGTAGCGCGCCGGCGTGGTGCCGGTGTTGAAGTGCTGGTGGAACCACATGTTCGGCGGCACGATCATCGTGCCCTCGCGCCAGTCG
>DATDCR010000540.1:0-3532 GCA_036524215.1 Burkholderiales bacterium | reverse complement strand
CGTGCAGCTCGCGAGCAAGGGACTGGCGTACGAGCGGCTCGATCAGCTGACGATGGAGGTCTTGCTCGGCGTGCGGTAGCGTCGGGCGATCGGGCGGCTCCACGCCTTAACAGGCTGCTGACAAACGCTGCCTTCTCCCGTGAAGCGTCAATTCTTCAGCAAGCCCTTTCACGAAATAGCCGGCGTCAATCACGTCCGGTCGCGGCGAAGAAGTCTTTCCCCGGTCATACGCACGACGCACAGTGGATCGTGGGTATCGACAGCGTCACCCGCGCAACGCGCCCGTCGTCGAAGGTGATGAAGCGCGAGGCAACGTCGGGGTCGTCGAGTGCGGAGAACCGCGCCGAGTCGAGCGCGTGCGCATCCTTCTGCGAGATGCCGGCCGAAGTACACGAAGGCGTTCAGGAATCTCACGGTAGAGGAAACGAAAATCATCGAGGTGTTCCGCGCGTCCGGCGAGATCGAGAAGCGGCGCGAGATCGTCTCAGACCTGCTCGGCCATCACTCGCAATCGTCGCGAGACGGAAAGGCTGTGGCGACCGAGTATCGTGACGTCCGGCTGGTGAATGGGAAAGCCGAGGACGCGGCAAACGCGCGTCCAGCCTCGCACAGCGAACGCCTCAGCCAAGTCGCCGGTTGACTTGAGGAAAGTTCGTCACTATAAAGGCGTGTACAGCCACTTCAACCTCCATCGCTCTCATGACAGAAACCAAAACACTTCGCGTCGGAATGATCGGGTACGGGTTCATGGGCAAGGCCCATTCGAACGCCTGGCGACAGGTTGCCCATTTTTTCCCGCTTGGGGCGCGCCCGGAAATGCATACCATTTGCGGACGCGATCGCGCGAGGGTCGAGGCGGCGCGGGGCCAGTTGGGGTGGCAAAACGCCGCGACCGACTGGCGCCAGGTCGTCGAATCGCCGCTCATCAACGTCGTCGACATTTGCACGTCCAACGTATCCCACACGGAGATCGCGCTCGCCGCGGCGAGCGCGGGCAAACATATCCTCTGCGAAAAACCGCTCGCGCTCGATGTCGAGGACGCGGGGACGATGGTGAGAGCCGCGCGCAAGTTCAACGTCAAGAACATGGTCGTGTTCAACTATCGCCGCGTGCCGGCCATCGCGTTCGCCAAACAGATCATCGATAGCGGACAACTCGGGCAGATCCGGCATTTTCGGGGCACGTATCTGCAGGACTGGATCTGCGATCCGAAATTTCCGATGAACTGGCGGCTGCGCAAGAACACGGCCGGTTCCGGTTCACACGGTGACTTGAACGCGCACGTAATAGACACCGCGCGCTTCCTTGTCGGCGACATGACGGAAACGGTGGGTTTGCAGGAAACGTTCATCGCCGAACGTCCGCGCGAAGCGCAAGCCATCGGCTTGACGGCGGCGGCGGGCAAGGGCACGGAAAAAGTGACGGTGGACGACGCGACGGCGTTTCTCGCCAGGTTCGCCCGAGGTGCACGCGTCGCGCCCGGCGCGTACGCCACGGTCGAAGCCACGCGCCTCGCGCCCGGACACAAGAATTTCAATTATTGGGAAATCAACGGCACTGAAGGGAGTCTCAGGTTCTGTTTCGAGCGGATGAACGAGCTGGAGTACTGCAACCGCAACGATCCCGCGGACAAGCCAGGCTTCAAGACCATCCTGTGCACCGAAGGCAGTCATCCGTACTTCGGCGCCTGGTGGCCACCGGGTCACGTCATCGGTTACGAGCACACCTTCATTCATACGATCGCGGATTTCGTCAACGCCATCGCCGCGAACACCGAAGTGCATCCGAGCTTCCTGGACGGCGCCAAATGCGTGGCCGTGCTCGAAAGCGTCGTGAAATCCTGCAAGGCGAGAAGCTGGGTCAAGGTACCGGCCGTCAAGTAGCCGCGCTCCGGTCCACAGGTTCGCGAGTCGAAGGGAAGGTTCATGAAGACGATCAAGGCCGGCATCATTGGAACAGGGTTCATCGGCCCGGCGCACGTCGAAGCGGCGCGGCGGCTGGGCTTCGTGCACATGATGGCGCTCTGTGAAGCCAACGACGAGCTGGCTCGAACGAAAGCCGACGCCCTGAGCATCCCGAGAGCGTACGGCAACGTGGACGCCTTTCTGGCCGACAAGGATGTCGAGGTCGTTCATAACTGCACGCCCAACCACGTGCATTTCGACATCAGCAAGAAGATCATGGCCGCGGGCAAGCATGTCATCTCCGAGAAGCCGCTGGCCATGAACACCAACGAGTCAGCGGAACTGGTCGAGCTCGCCGCCAAGGCTGGCGTGGTGAACGCCATTGATTTCAACTACCGTTACTACCCGCTCGTTCAGGAAGCCAGATCGATGGTGGAGTCGGGTAAACTCGGCGACCTCTTTCACGCCACCGGCTCCTACACGCAGGACTGGCTCTACCTCGCCACGGACTGGAACTGGCGGCTCGTCCCGCAGTTCAGCGGCCAATCGCGCGCCGTGGCCGACATCGGCTCCCACTGGTGCGACTGCGTCCAGTTCATCACCGGGCTCAAGATCGCGAAGGTGTGCGCCGATTTCGCCACGATTCACCAGAAGCGCATGAAGCCGAAGCAGGAAGTCGAGACGTATTCCGGCAAGATGCTCCAGGCCTCAGACTACGAAGCCGTGCCGATCCACACCGAGGATTACGCCAGCGTCCTGCTCGAATTCAATAGCGGGGCGCGCGGATCGTTCACCGTGTCGCAATGTTTCGCCGGACGGAAGAACCGCATGTTCTACGAGTTGTCCGGTTCGAAATGTTCGGTGGTCTGGGACCAGGAGCGGCCCAACGAGATGTGGATTGGTTACCGCGAGAAGGCCAACGAGCTGCTGATGAAAGACCCGTCACTGCTGAGTCCTCGCGCGCGGGCCTACGCGCATTACCCCGGCGGTCACCCCGAAGCGTACCCTGACGGTCTGAAGAACTTCCTGCTCCGCGTCTATTCCTATATTGCCGGCGCGAGTAAAGGGATGGACTTCAGCACATTTCAGGACGGCCACGATGAGCTGGCGATCTGCGAAGCTGTGCTGGCAAGCGCCAAGTCGAAAGCGTGGCAGCCCGTCAAGTATTGAAAACAACGCCTGTCAGATCATCACTTCCGAGCCTCCATTCTGTGGCTCGAAAGCTCAGGTACGTTCGCCGTTCCCGATCAAGCCGAATGGCGACGAGGTCAGCGCGACGGCATCGGTGGGCGCTCGAGCGTTGGAAGGCGTGTTGGCCGCGTTCGCGCAGTTCGATAATGACGTGCGCTCCGATCGGACGCGCGCCGGCATGAAGGCCGCGCTGGAACCAGCGTAGGCGCTCCAGCCCTCGACGGCGATGCGGGTCGTGCCGCACGCCCGCCCATGTCGACCGCCGTGAGCGAGGACACCCTCCTTCGCGTCACTTCTTCAACAACGCGGGCCAGTTCAGGATCACGCTGATCGAAGCGGGAGCTGCGCGCTGCACTTGCGGCACAGTCGTCAGGAACCGTTGCCCATCCGCCGTGACGTCCCAGCCGCCCCTCCCGCTGGATGGGAACAGCCGCTG
>DATDCR010000539.1:0-7306 GCA_036524215.1 Burkholderiales bacterium | reverse complement strand
TCGGCGGGCACCGGGAAGGCGAGCGTGCCGTTCAGCCGCACGCGCAGAGCGCCCGCGGTTTCCTCGAGCTTGCACGGGATCAGGTTCATCGCCGGCGAGCCGATGAAGCCGGCGACGAACTTGGTCGCCGGCCGGTGGTAGAGCTCGTTCGGCGCGCCGACCTGCTCGATCAGCCCGCCGTTCATCACCACCACGCGGTCGGCGAGCGTCATCGCCTCGACCTGGTCGTGCGTGACGTAGACGGTGGTGGTGCGCACCTTCTGGTGCACCTTCTTGATCTCGATCCTCATCTGCACGCGCAGCTTGGCGTCCAGATTACTCAAGGGTTCATCGAATAGAAAAACCTTCGGGTCTCGTACGATGGCCCTTCCCATGGCGACGCGCTGGCGCTGGCCGCCGGAGAGCTGCTTCGGCTTTCTCTCCAGCAGCTTGCCGATGTCCAGGATCTGCGCCGCGTTCTGCACGCGGCGCGCGATCTCGTCCTTCGGCACCTTCTTCAGCCGCAGGCCGAAGGACATGTTCTCGTACACCGTCATGTGCGGGTAGAGCGCGTAGTTCTGGAACACCATCGCGATGTCGCGGTCCTTGGGCGGCACGTCGTTGACGATGTCGCCGCCGATCATCACGTCGCCGCCGGTGATGTCCTCGAGGCCGGCGATCATGCGCAGCGTGGTCGTCTTGCCGCAGCCCGAAGGGCCGACCAGGACGACGAACTCCTTGTCGGGGATGTCGAGGTTGATGCCGCGCACGGCGGGCGTTTCGTCGTAGTGCTTGACCAGCGAGCGCAGGGTCACCTGGGCCATCGTTTAACCTTTTGTCGCTCCGGCGGTGAGGCCGGCGATGTAGTAGTCCATCAGGAATGCATAGATGATGAGCGGGGGCATGGCGCCGAGCAGGCAGGCGCCCATGATCTGCCCCCACGCGTAGACGTCGCCGCGGATGAGCGTGGTGACGATGCCCGCCGGCAGCACCATCTGGTCGGCCGAGGTGGTGAAGGCCATCGGGTAGAGGAAGTCGGCCCACGACACCGTGAAGGCGAAGATCATCGCCGCGATGATGCCGGGCAGCGCCACCGGGATGAAGATCTTGGTGAGCATCTGGAAGTAGCCCGCGCCGTCGATGAGCGCGGCCTCGTCGAGCTCCTTCGGGATGCTCGAGAAGTAGCCGATCATGATCCAGGTGCAGAACGGCACCGTCAGCGTGGGATAGATGATGATCAGCACCCACCAGTGGTTCATCAGCGAGACGTCGAAGGTGTCGTTGATGAAGGCGAAGATCTTGAACAGCGGAATGAAGAGCAGCGTCTCCGGGATCAGGTAGGTGAGGAACACGCCCGTGGCGAGCGTGGTCGAGCCCCAGAACTTCATGCGCGCGAGCGCGAACGCCGCCGGGATGCTGATCAGCATGGTGAGGATCACCACCGCCACCGAGACGAGCGCCGAGTTGCGGAAGAAGGTCAAGTAGACCCCCGAGGTGAGCAGCGCCGTGTAGTTGTCCAGCGTCGGCGCGTAGACCCACCATGGGTTGGTGATGGCGCCGATCTCCGCGCTGGATTTGAGCGAGGTGATCAGCATGTAGAGCGGCGGCGTGAGGAAGAACACCGCGAACAGCACCAGGAAGAAGTACGACCACCACAGCGCGCGGCGGCGGTCGCGCTTCATGCTGCCTTTGTGCGTCACCGCCAGGGGCGCCGCCGTTTCGATCACCGAGGCCATTACGCTTCGTTTCCTCTGCGGTTGATGTCGCGCAGGATGAACACCGCGGCGATCGCCAGGATCGGGAACATGAAGAGCGACACCGCCGCGCCGAGCGCGATGTCGCCGCCCTCGATGCCCAGCAGGAACGACCAGGTGGCGAAGACGTGCGTCTGGTCGACCGGCCCGCCCGCGGTCAGGATGCGGATGATGTCGAAGTTGGCGAAGGTGACGATGAGCGAGAAGAGCACCGTGATCGAGATGATGTTGCGCATCATCGGCAGCGTCACGTACCAGATCTTCTGCCACCAGTTGGCGCCGTCGATCGCCGCCGCCTCGTAGAGCTGCTCGGGCACCGACTTCAGCGCCGCCAGGTACATGATGAGGAAGAACGGCGCGCCGTACCAGACGTTCACCAGGATCACCGAGAAGCGCGCCCAGTACGGGTCGCCGAGCCAGGTGACCGAGGGGATGCCGATGCGCGTGAAGATCCAGTTGAACGCGCTGTAGGAAGGATCGAAGAGCCAGAACCAGCCGAGCGTGCTCATCGCCGGCGGGATCACCCACGGGATGAGCAGCATGCCGCGCCACTTGCGCTGGCCCTTGGCCGGCACGTTGTGCACGAAGTGCGCGACGCAGAAGCCGATCAGCGCCTTGAACAACACCGCGGTGATGGCGAAGATGCACGACTGCTTCACCACCATCCAGAACGTGTCGCGGCTGAAGAGGAACTTGAAGTTCGCCAGGCCGACGAACCTCTCCAGGCTCTTGTTCAGCATGGAGAGGTACATCGAGTAGAACGCCGGGTAGATGACCAGCGCGCCGATCAGCACGATGAGCGGCAGCGCCATCAGGAAGGCGATGGTCGACTTGCGGCGCGCGAGGCGCCGCAGGCCGCCGTGGCGTGCGGCGGCCCGCGCGGGTAGAACTGCAGCCATTAACCCCGCCTTACGAGCGCTGGTATCCCTCGAGCTCGGAAGCCGCCCAGCCGATCACCTTGTCCATCGGCTCGCCGCCCTGCGTGTACTTGGCGATCATCTTGGTCATGATCGACTGCGTGTACATCTGCTGGGCGATGCCGGCCGGGGCGGGCGCGCAGGCCATCCACACGTTCTGGCGGCCGCCGCGCGGCGGGTAGTGGTACACGGCGCCCTGCGGCGGCTCGACCTGTTCCCAGATCTTGAAGTCGCGCATGCTCTCGAAGGACGGGATGTCGTAGCCGATGCTCGCGTTGACGAGCTTCTCCACGTTCTCGCGCTGCTGCAGGTGCGTGAGCAGGCTCTTTCCGGCGGACTTGTTCTTCGAGAAGCCCCACAGCGCCCAGAGGAAGGGCAGGAAAGGCGCGTAGCGGCCCTTGGGCCCCTTCGGCATCTCGATGGTGTAGCACTGCGCCGCAACCTTCGGGTTGTCGCGCTTTGCGACCGCGTAGGCCGAGGGCGGGTTCATGATCATCGAGCCCTGGCCCGAGATGAGGTACTTGTTGTTCGAGGCGTCGTCCCAGGCGAAGACATCGGCCGGCATGGCGGCGACCAGGCGCTTGGCATAGTCGAGCACCTGCTTCACCGCGTCGGACTTGACCGTGATGTTGCCCTTGGCGTCGACGAGGTCGGCGCCGAACGAGGCGAACATGGCGCCCACCGTGTCGATCGAGTCGGTGGTCTGCCCCATGCCGAGGCCGATCGGGCTGCCGGCCTTCTTCAGCTTCTCGGCGGCGACGACGAGCGTTTCCCAGTTCCACTTCTCGGATTCCGCGGTCGGCGCCTTGTTCACCGGGTACATCGACTGGATGTCGATGCCGGCGTGCTGCTTGAAGAGGTCCAGGCGCACGCACGGCGGCTTCACCTGCGTGCCGGTCACCGCCGGCGCGGCGATCCACTTGCCGCCCGACTTGCACAGGAACTCGGCGGCCGGGGCCACCTTGCCATATTTCTTGATCAGCGGATTCATCACGTCGTCGAGCGGCTCGAGCTGCTTCGCGTACGTGAGGGCGTACCAGGCCGGATGCGCCAGGATGTCATGCCCCGAGCGCGCCTGCGCTTCGGCGGTGATCGTGAGCATGTTCTTGTTGCCCTGCGAGGTGATGTAGTCGATCTTCACGTCGACCTTGTTCTTCTGCCCCCATTCCTGGCAGAGCTTGGTCAGCGTGTCGTTCGCGCCGGGGACCCAGTGGTCCCAGAAACCGATGGTGAGCGATCCGGCGGCGTGCGAAGTGTGGACGTACGGGGCTGCAATGGCCGCGGCCGACACGGCCGCGCTGGTTTTCAAAAAGCGACGACGATTGAACGGCACGGACGACATCTGGATCTCCTCCTCAAGAGAACGGTCGAAGGCCATGCTAAAGGAAATTTTTCGCGGCGACCATCGGCGCGCGGGGCCGCACAACCTGACGGCGGCTTAAGGAACCAGGAAAAGTACGCTGACGCCGGCGGCGCCAGCGGGAACAATGGGGCGGTCCATCAAGGGAGACGCATTCATGCCGGGCATGCGCCACGCCGTCGGGTCGCTCTTCGTTGCCGCGGGGGTCCTGGCGATCGCCGCTTTCCTGCATTTCACCTCGTTCACGGATGCGATCGAGCTGCCTCTCGGCCTGGCGCTCGATGTCCTCTGGATCGCGGTCGGCGTCGGCTTGTGGCAGCGCCGCGAGAGCGCGCGCGTCTTCGCCGCCGGGCTCTTCCTCGCCGGCGCGTTTGCCGTCCTTTTTGTCGTCGCCTACATGGCGATCAGCTGGCGCACCTCCGGCGAGCTGCTCGGCGCGCTCGATACGGTGGTGACGCTCGCCGCCGCCAAGATCCGGCCATTCGCGCCGGCAGTCGGGATGCCGGGCGCCGCGGCGCTGCTCGCCGCGCTCCTCGTCCTGCAGAGCCTGGCGTCGGTCTGGCTGTACCAGTACTTCCAGCGGCCGGAGGTCGTCGCCCAATTCAACGCCGGCAACGGCGCGAAACCGAGGCGCATGTTCGCCTACCTCGTCGCCACGGCCTACGCGGCGGTCATCCCCCTGTATTCCCTGAGCGTCAGCCTGCCGGGCTGACGGGGGAGCGCACCTTCATCACCACGCCGGACCCGTCTTCGCGGTCCATCGCGCTCGCGCTGCCGCCATGGAACTCGGCGATGAGGCGCACGATGTAGAGGCCGAGGCCCAGATGCGGCTCGCCGGCGCCCTTTGTGCCGCGCACCGAGACCATCGACTCGAAGAGCTTCCCCGCCATCGCCTCGGGCAGCCGCGGCCCGCGGTTGGAGACCGTGAGCACCGCCTCGCTGCCTTTCGCCTGGAGGTTGATGCGGATCGGCTCGTCGCCGGTGGCGAAATCGACCGCGTTCGAGACGAGCTTGTCGAGCATCTGCGCGTAAAGGTCCGGCGCGCCGCGCAGCCACACCGGCGAGGGCGGCACCTCGACCTCGAAGCGCCTTTGCGGATAGGCGAGGGCCCCGCCGCGCACGACCTCGCGCGCATCGAAGCGCTCCTTCTGCGATTCGCGCACCAGCTGCTCGAGGCGCGTCGCCTCGCTCATCCGCGTGAGGATGGTGTCGAGGCGCTTGAGGCCGTCGTTGGCGCGCGTGAGATAGATGCCGGCGTCCTCCGGCAGCGGATGCAGGCGCAGGTTCTCGAGCGAGGAGCGCACCACCGCGATCGGCGTGCGCAGCTCGTGCGAAAGGCGGCCGGCCATGTTCTCGAGGTAGCTGTTGTATTGCGCGAGGCGCTCGAGCACGGTGGAGAAGCTGCGCGAGAGGTCGCCGATCTCGTCGCTCGCGGTGGAGCCGGAAAGCACCTTGCGCACGCGCCCCTGCGAGTCGATCGCCGCTTCCGCCTCGTCGCGCAGGCGCTGCAACCGCGTCGAGAGGCGCGAGGCGAAGGCGAGGAGCGTCAGCCCGCCCGCCAGGAAGGCGATCAGCGTCACGGCGACCACCTGCTCGAGCGCGCGGTTATAGACCGAGCGCGTGGTATTGGTGGTTTCCTCGGCCACCACCGCGGCAGCGACCTGCTCCCCCGACCAGATCGGCGCCGAGGCGGAAAGGATCGTCGCGCGTCCGTCGACCGACTCGCGCAGCCGGCGCGCCGGCACGCCCTGCAGCGCGCTTACCGCGACCGTGCCGCTCGCGATCTCCGACTCCGGCAGCGAGTCGTCGAAGTCCTCCGTCGGCCGCTCGAGCAGGCGCACCACCACCGGATGCACGAGGCGCGTGGCGAAATCGAGGCTCTCGTCCTCCGGCATGCGCTTCTTCAGGTCACCGACCAGCGCGAGCAGCCGCTGGTTCTGGTCGACGATCCAGACGCGCGACTCGGCGCGCGCCAGGCTCTTCAGGATGAGCTCCATCTCCGCCGAGGCCGGCTCGCCCGGCCGCAGGTCGAGCAGCTGCGGCCGGTCGTGCAGCGCCATCGCGATGGCGCGCGCGTTGGCGCGCAGCGCCTGCTCCTGCGCGTCGCGCAGGATCTTCTCCATCTGCTTGACGTGCACGTAGCCCACGAGCGGGATCACCGAGAGCACGAGCGCGACCAGCACCACCTTGGCGCGCAGCGTGACCTTCATGCTTTCCAGCGGTAGCCCAGGCCGTACACCGCGTCGATGGCCGCGAAGTCCTTGTCCACCGCCTGGAACTTGCGCCGCATGCGCTTCACGTGCGAGGTGATGGTCGCGTCGTCGACCACGATGTGCGCGTCGCGCATCAGCTGCTCGCGATCCTTGACGTGGCCGGGAAAGCGCGCGAGCGAATGCACGAGCCAGAACTCGGTGAGCGTGAGGTCGACCGCGCTCTCGCGCCAGCTCGCCTGGAAGCGCTTCATGTCCAGGCGCAGCGGCCCGCGCTCGAGCACCTCTTCGCTCTCCGGCGGCTCGCGCAGCAGGTCGGCGCGGCGGAAGAGCGCGCTGATCCGCGCCAGGAGCTGCGGCAGGCTCGCGTCCTTCGTCAGGTAGTCATCCGCGCCCATGCGCAGGCCCGACACCATGTCGAAGTCGCTGTCGCGCGCTGTGAGGAAGATGATCGGCAGCGCGGCCGACAGCGCGCGCAGCTCGCGGCACAGCGTGAAGCCGCCGTCGGGCTCGTCGCCCAGGCCGATGTCGAGGATCGCGAGGTCCGGCAGGCGCGAGCGGAAGGCCTCCGCCGCCGACTTGCGATCCCCGTACGCGCTCACCTGGTAGCCGTGCTTCTTCAGCATGTCGGCGTAGTTCGCGCGAATCGCCGCGTCATCCTCGACGATCGCCACGGTGCGTGCCATGGCGGCCAATATACCGGAGCCGGCTCGCTCGCCGCCGTGCTGCCCGCGGTTTGCCATTATTGACCCGCGCCTTGCCATCACCTGGGCGGCGAGGCGCCGCAATCGGCTGCTGCAATGCCACCGTCTCCAAGAGAAAAAGGGAGCGGTATATGGAACAGCAGCTCAACGTCACGCCGCGGCAGTTCGTAAAGGATCTAGCCTTTACCTGCCTCGCCGCTTTCGGCACCGGCGCGGCGATCGGCGCGGTCTCGTTCATCGTGGTGCGCTTCTTCCTGGCTTGATCGCGGCGGCGCTGCGGGCTGGTGGCTGGGGCCTTGCCGGTTTCCCTCTCCCCAACCTGGATGCGGCGTGCGATGCGGATGCGCGCCGATGCCCCAGTCCCTAGCCCCCAGCGCCGCCT
>DATDCR010000538.1:0-3473 GCA_036524215.1 Burkholderiales bacterium | reverse complement strand
CAGGTCGAAGCTGTGCGGGGCATCCTCGGCGAGCACGCGGCGGTCGTGCGCGCGCATCTCGCGCGCCACCTCCGCCGGCAGGAGCTCGTCGTCCGCGCGGCCCGCCCAATCGCTGCGGCCGACGAGCTGCTCGGCGGCGCGGTTCATGAACAGGTAGCGGCCAGTCTCGTCCTTGAGGAACACGCTGTTCGGCGTGTTCTGCATGAAGCCCCGCAGGCGCTCCTCGTTCTCCTCGGCCGCACGCCGCGCGCGCTGCATCGCGCCGCCGAGCGCGCCGATCAGGGCGCTCGAGAGCAGGTAGGCCACGAACTCGACGACCTGCGGCAGGCCGCGGAAGGCAAGCCCGCCGATCGGCGCGACGAAGAGGTACTCGGCGCCGACATAGCCCGCAAGCGCCGCCAGCATGGCGAGCCGGCCCCCGCCCAGCCAGGCGGCGACGATCACCGCGCCGAACAGCGTGATGAAGGGAACCCGCTCGCCGAGCCAGGGCGTCAGCGCCGCGCGGATCGCGAGCGCGACCGCGACGGCGAGGAAAGCGAGGGGATATGCGGACCAGCGCGAGCGCAAGCCGCGCAATATTAGCCGCAGTCCGCGCTATGCCGCCTGCGCGAGTTCGCGCCGCAGGCTCGCGCCCTGGCGCACCAGCTCGAGCTGCACGTCGCGCACGGGAATGTTTCCCGGCGTGGTGCCGCGCCGCGCCGCGAGCGCGGCGCAGGCGCCCGCCGCCTGCCCGGTCGCCATGACGATCGGCATCACGCGAAAGGACGAATGCGCCTCGTGCGTGCCGGAGATGCAGCGTCCGGCGACGAGCAACCCTTCAGTCGAGCGGGGCATCAGGCAGCGCAGCGGAATGTCATAGGCCTCGCCGGGCGGCAGGCGCTTCAGCACCGTGCCGGCGCCGGTGGGATTGTGGATATCGACCGGATAAGCGCCGCGCGCGATCGCATCGTCGAACTTGCGCGCCGAGAGCACGTCGTCGGCGGTGAGCTGGTACTCGCCGATGATGCGCCGCGTCTCGCGCACGCCGACCTGCACGCCGCTTTGCGCGACATACGACTTCTCGAAACCGGGCACGTAGCGCTTGAGGAACTCGGCGATCTGCCGCATCTGCCTGCGGCTCGCCCACTCGGCATAGCTCAGGTCCCAGACGTTGGTGCCCAGCACCCGCGTCACCCGGGTGCTGTTGACGCTGACTTCCTCCTCGTGCGGCGTGGCGAAGAAGAGAATGTCCTCGCGCGGCAGGCGCAGCTCGCCCGCCTCGGTCGCCTCGCGCACCAGGTCCCACAGGCCGTGCACGCCGCGCCATTGCTTCGGATGCTGTGTCACGTACGCCTCGAACGCCTGGCGCTGGAACTCGACGACGCGAAACATCAGCGTCATCGGCTGCACCAGGCCGTCGGCGCGGCCGATCTCGAACGGCGCGCCGGCCTGGACGGCGAGGTCGCCGTCGCCCGTGCAGTCGACGGTGACGCGGGCGCGGATGGCGAGCGGGCCGGACTTCGTCTCGAGCACCGCCCCTTCGACCCTCTTGTCCCCGAGCACGCCGCTCGCGAACGAATGGAAGAGGAACTGCACGCCCGCTTCGTCGAGCAACTCGAGCGCAATGATCTTGAACCACTCCGGATCGAACGGCACCACGTAGCCGGTGGCGAGCGAGGGCTCGATGGCGCCGCCCGCCGCGACCAGCCGCTCCAGCAGCGATTTGAGCGCGCCGGCGATCACCGCCTCGCCCGGCCCGTGGTCCGTCGGCAGCAGCGTGGTGGCGCCCTTCTTCTCCTTCGTCGGCGTCGCGGTGTGGAAGGACATGAGCGGCATGACCAGGGCCGCGGTGGCATTGCCGCCGAGAAAGCCGTAGCGCTCGGCGAGGACGACGCGCGCGCCGGCCTGCGCTGCGCCGAGCGCGGCGCCGAGCCCGGCCGGGCCGCCGCCGACGACGAGCACGTCGGTGTCCGCCGCGAGCATCGCGTGCCGCGGCGGCAGCGCTATCCGGGCGCCATCCTCAGGCCGCTTTAGGGAGGGCATCGACCTTCTTGGCGCCGTTCAGCACCTGCAACGCGACCTTGATGGTCTGGCGCGAGCGCTCCTGCAGCACGGGCACGGATTTTCCGAGCGACGCCTTGAGCGCGCGCCGATCGTCCCACGAAGCGTCCAGGTGCGCGCACAGGCGGCCGGGATTGACGAGGTTGAGCGGCGGCGACGGCATCTTCAGGTCCTCGAGGAAGCCCGCCACCTTGCCCGCATAAGGCAGGGCGACGAAGGGCACGCCGCGCAGGGCGGCGAAGATGAGGAAGTGCAGCCGCATGCCGACCGCGAAGTGGAAGTGGCCCATCAGCGAGAGGACCTGGCCGGCGCTGTACTCGCCGTTCAGGACGCGCGCGCGCTGCGGCCGCAGCATCTTGGCGATCACCGCATGGCTGTGCTGCATGTCGAGCACCGAGTGCTCCATCGGCACGAAGACGATGTCGGCATCGAAGCGATCGACCATGTAGTCCGCGGCATTGGCGATGAGCGCGTGATAGACCTTCTCGTCGAGGTCCGGCGCCGCCACGCCGGGCTCGCGCACCGACATGCCGATCAGCCGCTTGCGGCCTTCGAGCCCTTCGATCTTCATCACGTTGCGCGGCAGGGTCTCCGGCTTCATGAGCAGCGCCGGATCCGCGGTGACGATGATGTCGCGCTTCACGCCGGCGCCCTCGAGCGCCTGTTGCGCGCTTCGCTCGCGCACCGTGATGGCGGCGACGTCCTCGAGCGCCTCGCGCACCGCCTGCTGCACGGTAGGCTCGACCAGCGGCCCGGCGCCGACCGCGAACAGCATCACCGGCACCCGATGCTCCTTCGCGACCAGCACCTCGCGCAGATAGAGGCGCGCGTCGGCGTCGTAGAGGATGCCGCCGCCGCCGAAGAGGAGCAGGTCCAGCCGCTCGATCTCCGGCACGACTTCCGCGCGCGAGAGCTTGCGCACCGGCACGGCGCGCTCGACCTTGTGCCGCCGCCTGGTGTCCTCGGCGTTGCGCGAAAAGACCGTGATCTCGACGCCGGGGATCTCCCGGCGCAGCTGCTCGATCATCGACTGCAGGATCGCCTCGTCGCCGAGGTTCATGCCCCCGTAGGAGCCCGTGATGCCGATCTTGGGTACGCTCATGGCCCAAGCCGGCTTGCAACTTTCAGGCCGGGGAGCGGCAAAGTAGCCGGATAACGACATGCGCCCAGGCCATGGCTCTTGTACGATTTTGGAATGAAGCAGAACGAGCTCGGGGAGCGGCTCGAAGTCTGGGATATCGACCTCACGACCAGCACGTTCGGCAATGCGGCGTCTTCCCGCATCACGGGGCTGCATCCCGACGACTGCGAGCGGGTGACGGCCGGCCTGCGCAAAGCGCTCGAAAGCGGCAACGACGGCTACGAGATGGAATACCGCATCGTGCGGCCCGACGGCGAGGTGCGCTGGATCCTCGGCCGCGGCCGCGTCGTGC
>DATDCR010000537.1:0-7887 GCA_036524215.1 Burkholderiales bacterium | reverse complement strand
TCGAGCGCGTTGGCCCCTTCGTTGACGAGGATCGCGTCCGGGTTTGCCTTGACGATGTCGCGCACCACGTTGAGCGCGCTGTGGAAGTTCATCGGCGTGGGATTCTTCGCCAGCGTCTCGGCCATCTTGGCGACGTTGCCTTTCTTCTTCTCGGCCACCGCGGACAGCCACTCCGCCGGGGCCTTCGGCCAGCCGCTCTTCATTTCATTCAAGAAAGCCGAAACACAGGAGCCGATATCGCCCACGACCGGGGCATCGATGCGCACGTTGCTGTCGGCTTCCTGCGGCGAGATATCGAGCTGGATGAATTTCTGCCCGCCCCAGTCCTTCGCGCTCTTGCCGCCCCAGGTCTTGCCCTTGCCGTGCGACAGCAGCCAGTTGAGGCGTGCGCCGATCAGCATCACCACGTCAGCGGCCGGCAGCACGAAGGAGCGCGCCGCCGATGCGCACTGCTCGTGGGTGTCGGGCAGCAGGCCTTTCGCCATCGACATCGGCAGATAGGGGATGGCCGTCTTTTCGATCAGATTCCTGATTTCGGAATCGCACTGCGCATAGGCTGCACCCTTGCCGAGGATGATGAGCGGCTTCTTGGCGGAACGCAGCAGATCCAGCGCGCGCTTGACGGACTCGGGCGCGGGGATCTGCCTCGGCGCCGGGTCGACCACCTTGATCAGCGTCCGGCGTCCCGCCTGCGCGTCGATGCTCTGCGCGAAAAGCTTGGCCGGCAGGTCGAGGTAGACGCCGCCCGGGCGGCCCGACAGCGCCGCGCGGATGGCGCGCGCGATGCCGACGCCGATGTCTTCCGCGTGCAGCACGCGATAGGCGGCCTTGGCGAGCGGCTTGGCGATGGCGAGCTGGTCGAGCTCCTCGTAATCGCCCTGCTGCAGGTCGACGATCTCACGCTCGCTCGAGCCGCTGATCAGGATCATCGGGAAGCAGTTCGTCGTGGCGTGCGCGAGCGCGTTGAGGCCGTTCAGGAAGCCCGGCGCGGACACCGTGAGGCAGATGCCGGGCTTTTGCGTGAGGAAGCCCGCGATCGACGCGGCGTAGCCGGCGTTCTGCTCGTGGCGGAAGGAAAGCACGCGCAGCCCGTCGGCCTGCGCCCGGCGCGTAAGATCCGTGATCGGAATGCCCGGCAGGCCGTAGATGGTGTCGATGCCGTTGAGCTTGAGGGCCTCGATGACCAGCTGGAAGCCGTCGATCGTGGATTGCGCATCGGTGGTCATCGCGACTTGCGGTTCGGCGGTCCCCATAAGAATGTCCTCGGAGCGTGGTGGGAGCGAATTGCGAGGCGCAAATGATAGTGACGCGGCCTGCGGGCCAACCTTGACTGCGGTCAAGCTTTTTCCGTCTAATCCCGGCCCCGGCCTGTCGATGATGTCCCTCGCCAACCACCCCCAGCGCCACAGCGTTCGCCTGCTCCTGCGGCAGAACCAGTCGCTGCGCGGCTTGAACGCCGCCCAATGGGCGGAGCTCGAGCCCATGCTCGCCATCGCCGACTACCGCAAGGGCGACCCGCTGGTGCGCCAGGGCGACGAGGAAATGGAGCAGTTCTTCATCCTCGAGGGGATGGTGAAGCGCGTGGTCTCCAACCCGCAGGGCCGCGAGATGATCCTGCGCTTCGCCGCCGAGACGGAGATGGATACGTCGTACGCGGCATGGCGCATGCGCACGCCGCTGCCTTACTCGATCGTCGCGGTGACGAGAGTGCGCACCGCCGAGATGCCCCTTCCGCTGTGGGCGGAATTCCTCGACCACCATCCCGAGATCAAGCTGCGCTTCGAGTCCGAGGTGATGCGACTGATGTCCGAAGTCATGGCGCATACGATCACGCTGCACCTGCTCGACGCGCCCGGGCGCCTGCTTCGTTTCCATCGCAAGCACCGCGAGCTCGCCGGGCGCATCCCGAAAAAAGAGCTCGCCGCCTACCTGAACCTCACGCCCGAGACGCTCTCGCGCCTCAAGCAGAAGCTGGGCAAATAGCCGGCCGGCTTCCTAGCGGCGCTCCTCGAGCTGCACCCGCGCCTCGCGCAAGTGCCGGCCTGAAACGCGCAGCGACCCGCCACCGGCGCTGCGGTATTCGTCGAAGGCGAACATCGCCGCTTTCTTGCACAACAACTCCAGGCGCGCCCCGCTCCAGCCGCCCGTGCTGCCGGCAAGCTCGTCGAGGTCCACGTCGTCGTCAAGCGCCAGTCCGTCCGCCTGGCGCTCGAGGATCTGGCGGCGCTCTTCGCGGTCTGGAAGAGGAAGCTCCAGCACGTAATCGAAGCGGCCTGCGCGCATCAGCGCCGGCTCGAGGAGCTCGGGCCGATTGGTCGCACCGATCACCACCACGCCGAGCGAGCCGTGCAGGTCGTCGAGCTCGCGGCAGAGCTGGCTGACGAGCCGCCGGCTCGAAGCGCCGGCGTCCTCGGCGGAGCGCACCGGGGCGAGCGACTCGATTTCGTCGAAGAACAGGATGCACGGCGACGCCTGACGCGCGCGCTTGAATACCTCGCGCAGCCCCTTCTCGGCTTCGCCCAGCCACTTCGACAGCAGGCTCGGCTGATCCACGCTAATGAGCGTGAGACCGAGTTCGCCCGCGAGCGCGTGCGCGAGGAGGGTCTTGCCCGTGCCCGAGGCGCCGGTGAGCAGAACGCCCTTTGGCGGATTGAAGCGCGTATGGCCGAAGGCCGCCGCGCCTTCGCGCATCAGGTGCAGGATCGAGCCGAGCGTGCGCTTGGTGTGCGCGAGGCCGCCGACATCCTTGAAGGCCACACGCGGGCGCTCGGCCATGAACTCGCGCGTCGATGTCGGCTCGACGACCTTGAACGCGGCGAGAAAGTCTTCGCGCGTCACCTGGAATGCCAGCGCATCGAGCTGCGGCTTCAGGTCGGCCTCGAAATGCACCTGCGGCATGAGGCGCCGCAGCGCGACCATGCCGGCCTCCTTGCAGAGCACTTCCAGGTCGGCGCCGACGTAGCCGTGCGTGATGTCGCCGATCTCCTCGAGGTCGACGTCGGCGGCGAGCGGCATGCGGCGCGAATGAATGCCGAGGATCTGGCACCGCGCGCCGCGGTCGGGAACGCCGATCGTGATCTCGCGGTCGAAGCGGCCGGGGCGCCGCAGCGCCGGGTCGATGAGCTCCGGCATGTTGGTCGCGCCGATCACGACCACCTGGCCGCGCTCGATGAGGCCGTCCATCAGCGCGAGGAGCTGCGCCACCACGCGCTTCTCGACGTCGCCGATCACCTTGGCTCGCCGGGGCGCGAGCGCGTCGAACTCGTCGAGGAAGATGATGCTCGGTGCGTTGTGCTGCGCCTCCTCGAAGATCTGCCGCAGCCTTGCCTCGCTCTCGCCGTAGAACTTGTGGATCACCTCCGGGCCGTTGACGTGGATGAAGTGCGCCCGCACCTCGCTCGACACGGCCCGCGCGATGAGGGTCTTGCCCGTGCCGGGCGGCCCTGTGAGCAGCACGCCCTTCGGCGCATCGATGCCGAGCAGACCGAAAAGCTGGGGAAACTTCAGCGGCAGCTCGACCATCTCGCGCACGAGCGCCACTTCGCGCTCGAGGCCGCCGATGTCCTCGTACGAGACGCGGTAGGCGCCCTCCGCCGACACTTCGGCCGCCTTGAAGGCGATCGAGGTGCCCGCCGAAATGAGCACTGCGCCCCGCGGCGCGGCGCCCTCGACGATGAACGAGCGCGGCCGCGCGCCGAGAAAGCTCACCTGCAGGTGATCGCCCGGCATCACCGGCAGGCCGGCGAGAAGCTGGCGCAGGTGCGGTAGCTCCTCCTCGGAGGGCGCCGCCTGCCCGGCTTGAACGCTCGTCAGCAGCAAGGAATCGGCAGGCTTGAACGGCACCTTTCGAACCGTGACCCATTCGTCGATGCCGGCCTGGGCGTTGCCGCGCGTGGTGCCGTCGACCAGCGCGATGAGCTGCCCGCAGTGGCTCGCCGGCGCCTGCGCGGCGCGCGCCACGGTGGCGCGCCGGCCGGTGATCAGCAGGACGTCCCCCGGGACTGCCTGCAGGCGCTTCAGGTCTTGCGCATCGAGGCGCACCAGGCCGCGCCCTGCGTCCTCCACAAAGGACTCCGCCACCCGGAATTTGGCGAGCGGCTGATCCATGGGCGGCGCCTAGTTCGCGCGCGCGCCGATCGCCTCGTGGATCGCATGCGCGGCGCGCTTGCCCGCGCCGGCGGCGAGGATCACGGTGGCGGCCCCGGTCACCGCATCGCCGCCGGCGAACACCAGCGCTTTCGACGTGAGGCCGGTCTTCTCGTCGGCGACGAGGCAGCCTTTGTCGTTGGTGAGAAGACCCGAGGTGGTACGCGTGAGCAGCGGGTTCGGCGTGGTGCCGATGGCGAGCACCACGTTGTCCACGGGCAGCTCGAACTCGCTGCCTTCGATCGGCACCGGGCGCGCGCGCCCCGACGCGTCTTTCGGCCCAAGCTTCATCTGCTGGCACCTCAGCGCGCGCGCCCACCCGTCCTCGCTGCCGAGCACCTCGAGCGGCGCGGTAAGCCAGTGGAACTTCACTCCTTCCTCGATGGCGTGGTGGTATTCCTCGACGCGGGCGCCCATTTCCTTTTCGCTGCGCCGGTAGACGATCATCGCCTCCTCGGCGCCCATGCGCAGCGACGTGCGCACCGCGTCCATCGCGGTGTTGCCCGCGCCGATCACGGCGACGCGCTTGCCGACGCGCACCGGCGTGTCGGTCTCGGGGAATTCGTAGCCGCGCATGAAGTTGACGCGCGTCAGGAACTCGTTGGCCGACATCACGCCGTTCAGGTTCTCGCCCGGGATGCCGAGGAACTGCGGCAGCCCGGCGCCGGTGCCGATGAACACCGCCGAATAGCGGTGCTTTTCGAACAGCTCGTCGAGCGTGACGGTGCGGCCGATGATCACGTTGCAGACGATCTCGACGCCCATCGCTTTCAGCAGACCGATCTCCCAGTCGAGAATCGCCTTTGGTAGCCGGAATTCCGGGATGCCATAGCGCAGCACGCCGCCCGGCGCGTGCAGGGCCTCGTAGATGGTGACCGGGTAGCCACGCCGCGCGAGCTCGCCCGCGCAGACGAGCCCCGAGGGTCCGGCGCCGATGACGGCGACCTTTTCTGCCCGCGTCGGCTTCGCCACGACGGCGGCGGGCTGCGTGCGCTCCCAGTCCGCGACGTAGCGCTCCAGATGGCCGATCGCCACCGGGTCGAAGTGCTGGTTCAGGCTGCATTGCGCCTCGCATTGCGATTCCTGCGGGCAGACGCGCCCGCAGATCGCCGGCAGCGGGTTCGCCGAGCGCAGGATGCTTGCGGCAGCCGGCATGTCGCCGGTCGCGATGGCGTGGATGAAGTCCGGGATCGGGATCTGCACGGGGCACCCGTCGACGCACACCGGCTCCTGGCAGCGCAGGCAGCGCTCGGCTTCGAATGCGGCGTGCGCCCAGCGGTAGCCCTGGTTCACTTCGCGGAAGTCCCGGGCGCGCTCCAGCGCCTCGCGCACCGGCATCGGCGTCTTCTCCGCGCGCTTAAGCGGCACGGCGCGTCTCCCCGCTCATGCACGCCAGCCGATCGAGCGCCTGTTTCTCTTCGCGCACGTACTGCTTGTTTCGGCGCAGGGCAATCTCGAAGTCGACCTGGTGCGCGTCGAAGCAAGGGCCGTCAACGCACGCGAACTTCGCCTTGCCGCCCACGCTCACACGGCAGCCGCCGCACATGCCGGTACCGTCGACCATCAGCGGATCCATCGACACCAGGGTCTTCACCTTCGGCTCGCGCGTCGTCTCGGCGACCGCGCGCATCATCGCCATCGGACCGATGGCGACGACCTGATCGGGGCGTCCCGGCCCTTCGCCGGCGATGAACTGCGCCAGGCGCTGCGTGACGAAGCCCTTGAAGCCAGCCGAGCCGTCGTCGGTGCAGATTTCCAGGCTGCGGCAAACCGGCCGCAGCTCGTCGGCCAGGATGAGCAGCGCTTTCGTGCGCGCGCCGAGGATGGCCGTCGTCTTGTCGCCACGCGCCGAGAGCTCGCGCATCAGGCAAAGCAGCGATGCCGAGCCGAAGCCGCCGCCGACGCCGCAGACGTGGCCGCCGGCCGGAATGTCGATGTGCCCGCCGAGCGGTCCGGCGACGTCGAGGATCTCCGCGCCCGCCTCGAGCGCGCAGACGCGCTGCGTCGTGGCGCCGACTTCCTGCACGACGATGGTGAGGATGCCGGCGGCACGGTCGTAATCGGCGATCGTGATCGGGATGCGCTCGCCGCCTTCGCGCACGCGCAGCATCACGAACTGGCCGGGCCGCGCCGCGGCCGCGATCAGAGGGGCGTCGAGCCGGAAGAGCTTCGTGACTGGGGTGAGCCGGCGCGCTTCCAGGATTCTGGTCATTGATAGGTTCCCTAAAGCAGCGGGTGCTCGTGCAGCGCCTTGAGCCGCGCCCAGCGGCGGTCCGTCTCCGCCTGGATGTGGGTGACGTCGGCCTCGGGCAGGCCGGCGGTCTTGCCCATCCGCTTCAGCCAGTCCGCCACCGGCTGGCGCCGATTCACCGCGTCCGGGTCATACGTGATCTTGGTGTGGCCGCGCTCGACCTCGTAGAGCGGGAAGAAGCAGCTGTCGATCGCCGCCTGCAGCACGGGCTGCGCGGCGTCGTCGGCGCTCTGCCAGTGCAGCGGGCAGAACGACAGGATCCGGCCGTAGGCCATGCCTTCGTTCTTGGAGTACCACTGTGCCTTGGCCACCTTGCGCATCAGATCCTCGGGATAACCCTCGGCGGCGGTGAACACGTACGGCAGGTGGCAGGCGGCGAAGATCTCGTCGGCGGCGATGCGCCGGCCGAGCGCGGTGGAGAGCGATGGCTGCCCGCCCGTGCTCATGCGCCCCTGGTTGTCGTACTCGAGGATCATCATGCGCGAGTTGCGGCTCGCCGCCGCGATCGCGGCAGTCATGGCGCCGTCCATGGCGCCGTCGCCGGTCATCAGCACGAAGGTGATGTCCCTCGAGCTGCAGGCCTCCGCGAGTCCTGAAAGGATCGCCGGGCCGTTCGCGCCGAGGTCGTGGATGACGTTGATGCGGTGCGCGGTCGCGTCCGCCGCGGTCGTCACCGTGCTCGCGCAACCGCTCTGCAGCACCATGACGACTTCGCCTTCGAGCACCTTGTGGATCTGATGCAGCGTGGTCAGCGCGCCGCAGCCCGGGCAGGCGCCGTGCCCCGGCGCGAGACGATTCGGTACTGCGGTCATCTTCCAGAGAGGCTCGAGCTCGACCTCGAGCAGGCCGGTCGTCTCGGCGCGGCGCACCTTGGCCATGCTGCGCGAGACGCGCGCGGCGGGTACCGGCCCGAGCCCTGGGCGCGCTGGCGACCGGACAGGCTCGCTCGCCGGCTTCGGCACGACGGCGTGGATGCCCCCTTGCTCGATGCTGCGTCCGGCGAGCTTGGCGAACTCGGCGAACACCTGGGCGATCACGCCGTTTGCGGCCTGCATTGCTCGCGAAAGCTCGATGTCCTTGTTGGCGCCGGGACGCAACGCCACCGGGTGCTCGATGTCGAGCGCCTGGGGAAGCGCCGGTCGCCTGGCGAGAAAGGCCGCGACCGTCTCGTCGTCGAGGAGCTCGACGCGCCGCTTTTCCACGCTCGTCACCGCATCGAAGGCGACGAGCACCGGCAGGCACACATCGGGGTGCTCGCTGACTCTCACGGCGGCAAGGTTGAGGTCATAGACCGCCTGCGCGTCGCGCGCGCGGAGCACGACCCAGCCGCTGTGGACGGCGGGCAGCAATTCTGCGCGCGAGCAGCCGACGTTCAGCACCATCGGCACGCGCAAGCTCGCCTGCACGCCCAGCTGCTCGAGATTCGCGCGCAGGCCGTGCGCGTCGGTAATGGCGACGACGCGCTTGCCCGCGAGCGCGGCGCCGAAACC